>NZ_CAXPXK010000077.1:0-32295 GCF_964221125.1 Alloalcanivorax sp. | reverse complement strand
TCTTCGGTTATGAAACTACGCAATGACAAGGCTCGCTACGGCTGGGTCGCGATCGGCCTGCACTGGCTGGTGGCGCTGGCGGTGTTCGCGCTGTTCGGGCTGGGGCTGTATATGGTGGAGCTCAGCTATTACGACCCCTGGTACCAGAGCGCGCCGGACCTGCACCGGGGTGTCGGCCTGACGCTGCTGGCGGTGGTGCTGATCCGCCTGGCCTGGCGCGCCCTGTCACCGCCGCCGGCGCCGCTCGCCGGCCACCACCGCTGGGAGCGAATCGGCGCACGGCTGGCGCACTGGGGACTGCTGGGGTTGC
Organism: Alloalcanivorax sp.; assembly: GCF_964221125.1. Classification (NCBI taxonomy): domain Bacteria; kingdom Pseudomonadati; phylum Pseudomonadota; class Gammaproteobacteria; order Oceanospirillales; family Alcanivoracaceae; genus Alloalcanivorax; species Alloalcanivorax sp. The sequence goes on along the minus strand of NZ_CAXPXK010000077.1, from coordinate 31,985 downwards.
TGTTGGTGGCGATGGTCAGCGGCTATCTGATCAGCACCGCCGACGGCAGCGGCATCGACGTGTTCGGGCTGTTCCAGGTGCCGTCGCTGACCGGGCGTCAAAACGGCCTGGAAGACAGCGCCGGCCTGGTGCACTACTGGAGCACCTGGGCGCTGGTGGTGCTGGCCGGGCTGCACGGCCTGGCGGCGCTGAAACATCACTTTATCGACCGGGATGCGACACTCAAACGGATGTTGCGCCCGTAACCCTGCGACCAAGACCGGAAAGGAGAACACCATGCTGAAACACCGAATCCTGATCCCGCTGCTGGCGGTGCTGCTGAGCACCCCGGCCTTCGCCGACAAGCCCGGCGGCACCTACCAGTTCGATACCGAGGGGCAGCACCAGTTCATCTTGTTCAAGATCTCCCACCTGGGCTACAGCTGGCTGTACGGCAACTTCAACGAATTCACCGGCAGCTTCACGGTGGACGAGGAGAACCCGGAGAACAGCAAGGTGCGCGCGGAGATCCAGACCGCCAGCATCGACAGCAACCACGCCGAGCGCGACAAGCACCTGCGCAGCGACGACTTTCTGGATGTGAGCGAATACCCCACCGCCACCTTCGAGAGCACCCGCATCGAACAAACCGGCGAACGCACCGCCAAAATCACCGGTGACTTCACCCTGCACGGCGTCACCAAGCCGGTGACCCTGGACGCGAAGATGATCGGCTACGGCGACGATCCCTGGGGCGGTTACCGCATGGGTCTGGAAGCCAGCACCACGCTGAAGCTGGCGGACTTCGGCATCACCAAGGACCTGGGCCCGGCGTCCGAAACCGTGGAGATCATTATTTCCGTGGAAGGCGTGCGCCAATAACCGCGGGGATCACCAGCTAAGGCGCCACCGGCGTGGCGCCGCCCAGGTAGCCCTCGGCGATCACCGCCGCCGCCATGGAATCCACTTTGGGATCGGCGCGGCGGGTGCCGGTGCGCTCCCGGGCTTCCCGGGTGGAAAGCCGTTCGTCGATCATCCATACCCGGATGCCGAAGCGGCCGTGCAGCCGGCGGGCGAATTTGCGCGCCCGCTGGCTGGATTCGCTTTCACTGCCGTCCATGTTCAGCGGCAGCCCCACCACCAGCGTCTCCGGGCGCCACTCTTCCAACAGGGCCGTCATCTGGTCCCAGTCCGGCTGACCGTCACGGCAGGGTAACGCCGGCAGAGGGGTGGCGGTGCCGGTGATGGCGTTGCCGCTGGCGACGCCGATCTTATGGGTACCGTGGTCGAACGCGATCAGGGTCAATCGGGCCTCGCCATCAGCCGTGGCCGACCTGGGTGGCGATCAGGCTCATATCCACGCCCAGGCGGGCGGCGGCGGCGTGCCAGCGCTGATCGAAGGGGGTGTCGAGCACCAGTTCGGGGGTGCTGGCCACGCTCAGCCAGACGTTGTCCGCCAGCTCCTGTTCCAGCTGGCCGTCGTCCCAGCCGGCGTAGCCCAGGCACACCAGCGTGGCCTCCGGGCCCTCGCCGATGGCGATCGCTTCCATGATGTCCCGGGAGGTGGTCAGGCACAGGCCGTCCGCCAGCGTCACGGTGCTGTCCCAGTGGCGGGCGGTGGCGCGGTGCAGCACGAAGCCGGCGTCCTGCTGGATCGGGCCGCCGGCCACCACCTGGTGCTGCTCGGAGGGCGGCACCTCCACTTCGATGTCCATGTCCACCAGGATATCGAGCAGGCTGAGCGACACCGGGCGGTTGAGCGTCAGGCCCATGGCGCCGTCGTCGCCGTGCTCCACCACATAGGTGACGGTGTGCTCGAAGTTGGGATCGTCCATCTGTGGCATGGCGATCAAAAGCTGATGTTTGAGGCTGGCGTTGTCCATGGCCCCAGTATCCGGGGGCGGCCCGGCGAGGGCAAGGGACAGGCGGCCAGGAAGTGGTTTTAGGGGCGCTTACTTGGAGGAAACCCGCCGGTTGGCGTCGAATTTCCAGGTGCGGATGATTTCCAGCACGTCCATGCGCTCGCGCATGTCCCGCGTGAAGGGCTCGAACGGGGCCGCCAGGCGCACGCTCTGCACCGCCGCCTGGTCGAGGAAGTCATGGCCGGAGGATTGCAGCACCTCGACCTCCTCGATGCCGCCGTCGCGGCGCAGCGCCACCATCAGCCGCACGCCGCCGAAGGTGTTGCTGTCCAGCGCCCGGCGCGGGAAATGGCGGGTGCCGGTGGCTTCCACCTTGCGGCGGAACGCCTCGATGTAGGCGGCCTCGTAGTGGGCCTTGGCGGACACCGAGGTGAGCCGGCGCACCCGGGGGCGTTTGGCGTAGGCCTGCTTCTGCTTGTCCAGGCGCGCCTGCAGGCTGGCGATCTCACGGCTGAGCTCGTCCACGTTGTCCTGGTCCGCCTTGCGGCGCGGGTCGTCCTGGTTGCGGTCCTGCTGTTCGCTGGCGATGTCGCGCTCGCTGCGCGCCCGGGTGACGATGATCTTCTGGCGGGTGACCGGCGTCGGCTGGCGCGCGGTGGGCTCCTGGAGCTGCACCTGGCGGCTGTCCGGGTCGCTGAAGGGGGCTTCCTCGGTGGTGGTCAGCTCGCTTTTGTCCTCTTCGGTGCCGGAGCCCACCTGGTTCGCCTGGGCGATGAAATCCGCCTCCTCGGGGGCGTCGTCGGCGCGGTGCATGGCCAGGGTCACATCCAGGCTGTTGGGCGCCGCGCGGGGCTCTTCCGGCGCGAAGCCGACGCCGAACAGCAGCACGCCGTGCACCGCCAGGGCGAGAAACAATGTGAAGCCAAGCCGGTCGCCGGCGGTTACCTGAGGTGCTGCCATGGTGTCGTTATTTTAGTTCCAGCAGGGCGTCGAACAACTGTCCGGCGATGTTGATGCCGAAGATCTGATCCAGCTCGCGCACGCAGGTGGGGCTGGTGACGTTAATCTCGGTGAGATAATCACCGATCACGTCCAGGCCCACGAAGTATAGGCCCTTGCGCTTGAGGGTGGGGCCCACCTGTTCACAAATCCAGCGGTCGCGGTCGGTGAGCTCGCGCCCTTCGCCGGTGCCGCCGGCGGCCAGGTTGCCGCGGAATTCGCCCTCCTTGGGAATGCGCGCCAGGGCGTAGGGCACCGGCTCGCCGTTGATCATCAGGATGCGCTTGTCGCCCTGCTTGATCTCGGGCACGAAGCGCTGGGCCATGATCGGCGTTTTGCCGTCCTCGGTGAGCACGTCGATGATCACGCTCAGGTTGGAGCTGCCCGGCTCGATGCGGAACACATTGGTGCCGCCCATGGCGTCGAGCGGTTTCATCACGGTGTCACCCTGCTCCTTTACAAACTCCCGCAGCAGGGCGGCGCGGCCGGACACCAGGGTGGGCACGCAGCACTGGGGGAAGTCGGTGGCGAACAGCTTTTCGTTGCTGTCGCGGACACTGGCCGGGCGGTTGGCCACCAGCACGCCTTCGCGCTCGACTTTCTCGAGCAGGTAGGTGGCGTACAGGTAGGCGGCATCGAAGGGCGGATCCTGGCGCATCAGGATCATGTCCATGCCGGTCAGGTCCCGGGGGGCCGGCTCGCCCAGGGTGAACCAGTCCTGGTTGTCGTCGCGCACCGTCAGGTCGGAGGTCACGGCGAACACCCGGCCGTCGCGGACGTAGAGGTCGGCGGGCTCCATGTAGTGCAGGGTCCAGCCGCGTCGCTGCGCTTCCAGCAGCATCGCCAGGGTGGTGTCTTTCCAGGGCTTGATCTGGGCGATGGGATCCATCACCACGCCGATGTTGAGGCTCATGGTTGCTCCAGGACGACCGGGGAAGGGGGTTGCCCGGCAATGTTAGCAGTGCGTCGCCCGCCCCGCTACGGGACGCTTTTCTCAGGTCTCACAGGGCCTTATAGATTGAATGTAGAATCTGTGTTAAAACCTCGGCTTGGGCTGTTTCACCCATAAGGTCCTCGGAAGAACCCCTTAGAAAAGGGGCGGTGGCATGTAGTGGGGGGAACACGAAGGATCGCGGGCCCTGCCTATCGCATGACAACAAAGGCTCATAATTAAAAGACGTTGCGGCCTGTAACGGTTCACGGTTTAAAGGCAGTTCTCCATGACTGACAATTTCCAAGACCTCAAGGTGATGGTGATCGACGACTCCAAGACCATTCGTCGCACCGCCGAGACCTTGTTGAAAAAAGCGGGTTGTGAAGTGATCACCGCCACCGACGGCTTCGATGCCCTGGCCAAGATCGCCGACAGCAAACCCAGTATTATCTTCGTGGACATCATGATGCCGCGACTGGATGGCTACCAGACCTGCGCGCTGATCAAGAACAACAGCGCATTCAAGGCGACCCCCGTCATTATGCTCTCTTCCAAGGACGGTCTGTTTGACAAGGCCAAGGGTCGAATCGTGGGCTCTGACGAGTACCTGACCAAGCCGTTCTCCAAAGACGAGCTGTTGGGGGCGATTCGCCAGCACGTCTAGCGCTCGCCGCGGGGCGTATCCCGCGGGCGGTCGCGGTGCTCAACCTGAAGAGGAAAAGATGGCACGCATTCTTATTGTCGATGACTCTCCCACCGAGTGTTACAAACTGCGGGAGATTCTGGAAAAGCACGGCCACCACGTACTGGAGGCCGCCAATGGCGCCGACGGCGTGGCCATGGCACGCTCGGAGCTGCCGGACCTGGTGCTGATGGACGTGGTGATGCCGGGGCTGAACGGCTTCCAGGCCACCCGACAGCTCACCAAAGGCGCCGATACCGCCCACATTCCGATCATTATCGTGACCACCAAGGATCAGGAAACCGACCGGGTCTGGGGCAAACGCCAGGGCGCCAAGGATTATCTGACCAAACCGGTGCATGAAGACGTACTGTTGAAAACCGTGGATCGGCAACTGGCCGACCAATGAACACAGAGGTGTCATGAGCGCAGCCGCATCCGCCGCCTTCATCAAGCTGGCGGACTATTTCGTCCGCTGCCGTCGGCAGGCCGCCAGCCTGCCGATGCAGGAAGACGCGGTCCAATACTGGAGCGGCGTCGGCTTTACGCTGGACGAGCGCTTTTACGTGGCGCCCATGGATGAAGTCTCGGAAATTCTCTCGGTGCCGGCCTATACCCGGGTGCCGGGGGTGCTGAACTGGATGAAGGGCGTCGCCAATGTGCGCGGGCGCCTGATGACGGTGATGGATCTCAGCCGCTTTCTCGGCAAGACCTCGGAATTGCAGGAAAAGCGGCGCCGTCTGCTGGTGCTGGATCAGGACGATCTGTACACCGGCGTGATCGTGGACGAAGTGCTGGGGATGCAGCACTTCCCCATCGAGGCGTATCAGGAGCAATCGCCGCTCGCGGAACAGGATGTGGGTCCGTATCTGCGTGGCGGTTATCAGAGGGACGGGGAATTCTGGTCCGTGTTCAGCCTTTCCCGGCTGGCACAGGACCCGCGCTTCATGCAGGCGGCCCGAACGGGCTGAGCGGCGTGCCGCGCAGGGGAGATAAGAACAGAGCCAGGCCAGGAGCCAGTTATGAAGTTCAAACCGGGAAACGTGTTCAGCAAGGTGCGGGGGGGCGCGGGCAGCAACCCGTTGAATATTGCGCTTTATATCGGGCTGGCCATTTTTGTTGCCCTAGCGCTGGCCAACTTCCTGTTGTCGGCCACCACCGCGAACCGGGCGCAGGAAAACATCACCGAAGCCTCGGAATTGCGCGTGGTCTCGCAGCAGATCGCCAAAAACGCCCTGGAGGCGGCGTCCGGTAACGCCGACGCCTTCGAGCTGTTGGAGGCCGCGCGCGGCGACTTCCAGTCGGCCTGGGACGGCCTCAAGCAGGAGCCGGTGGCCAACGAGCAGGTCAAACAGCGGCTGCAGGCCCTGTGGGACCAAGTGCGCCAGGACACCGGCACGATTCTGAACGGTCAGGACACGGTGCTCGACCTGCACGAGGTGGCCGACACCCTGGCCCAGGCCATCCCGCAGCTGCAGTCCGAGTATCAGGCGGTGGTCGACATCCTGGTGGACACCGGCGCGCCGCCGGAGCAGGTGGCCTTCGCCCAGCGCCAGATCTGGCTCACCGAACGTATTCTGCGCTCCATCTCCCGGGTGCTGGAAGGCGACGACAACGCGGTGATCGCGGCGGACAACTTCGGCCGCGACGCCACCGAATTCGGCCGCGTGCTCAACGGCATGCTGGCCGGCGACGAAGCCATGGGCGTGCAGCAGATCGTCAACCCGCAGGCGCTCAACTATCTGGACCGCACCTCACGGCTGTTCGACGAGTTCGTTAACCAGTCCGTGGACGAGATTCTCGAGACCGCCCCGGAACTGTTCCAGGTGGCCAGCGCGGCGGACTCCATCTTCCGTAACTCCCAGGACCTGCTGCAGGAATCCACCAACCTCAACGCCCAGTTCGAGCAGACCACCACCGGCCTGTTCCCGTCGCTGTGGCTGGGGGCGGTGAGCGCCGCCATCGCCGTGTTGCTGTTCTTCCTGATCATGCTGCAGCGTAACCGTGAGGCGGCCCGCCGCCGGAACGAACTGGAAAGCGAGAACCAGCGTAACCAGGCGGCGATTCTGCGCCTGCTGGACGAGCTGGGCGACCTGGCGGACGGTGACCTGACCGTGGAAGCGACGGTGACCGAGGACTTCACCGGCGCCATCGCCGACTCCATCAACTACTCCATCGACCAGCTGCGCAGCCTGGTACAGACCATCAACAACTCCGCCGTGCAGGTGGCCTCGGCAGCCCAGGAAACCCAGTCCACGGCGATGCATCTGGCGGAAGCCTCCGAGCACCAGGCCCAGGAAATCGCCGGCGCCTCGGCGGCGGTGAACGAAATGGCGGTGTCCATTGACCAGGTATCCGCCAACGCCGCCGAGTCCGCCGCGGTGGCGGAAAAAGCGGTGGCGATCGCCAACAAGGGCGCCGAGGTGGTGCAGGCCACCATCCACGGCATGGACACCATCCGCGAGCAGATTCAGGAAACCTCCAAGCGGATCAAGCGCCTGGGTGAATCCTCCCAGGAGATCGGCGACATCGTGAGCCTGATTAACGACATCGCCGACCAGACCAACATTCTGGCACTGAACGCGGCGATCCAGGCCTCCATGGCCGGGGAAGCGGGCCGCGGCTTCGCGGTGGTGGCGGACGAAGTACAACGCCTGGCGGAACGCTCCGCCGCCGCCACCAAGCAGATCGAAACCCTGGTGAAAACCATTCAGACCGACACCAACGAGGCGGTGATCTCCATGGAAGCCACCACCGCCGAGGTGGTGAAAGGGGCGCGCCTGGCCCAGGACGCCGGTGTGGCCCTGGAAGAGATCGAGAACGTATCCAAGAACCTGGCGGATCTGATCCAGAACATTTCCAACGCGGCGCGCCAGCAGGCGGCCTCGGCGGGTCACATCTCCAACACCATGAACGTGATCCAGGAAATTACCTCGCAGACTTCCGCCGGTACCACCGCCACCGCCCGCTCGATTGGCGACCTGGCGGAAATGGCGCAGGAAATGCGGAATTCAGTCGCCGGCTTCCGCCTGCCGGAGCATTCCTGAACCGGCGTAAGCCGGTTCCGGAGACGGAACCATGGGTTTTGCAGTGACAGATCGCTGGTCGATCAAGAGCGCCCCCGCCATGGATGCCGAGCAGTTCCAGCTCTGGCAGGCCCTGCTGGAGGAGCGCACCGGGATGACGCTGGCGCCGGAGCGCAAGCAATTCCTGGAAAGCAGCCTCAATATCCGCATGCGCGAGCTGGGGCTGGACGACTACGACACCTACTATCAGCAGCTGGTCACCGGGGCCACCGAGTCCCGCGCCATGGAGTGGTCCACCCTGGTGGACCGGCTGACGGTGCAGGAAACCAGCTTCTTCCGTCACCCCGGCTCCTTCGCGCTGGTGGAGGACTACCTCGGCCAGTTCGCCGCCGAGCGGGGCACCGGCGCCACCCTCAACGCCTGGAGCGTGGGCTGCTCCACCGGCGAGGAAGCCTACTCCCTGGCGATGTTGATCAGCGAGCGGTTCCGAGCCCACGGCAAAGCGCTGTTCTACGGCATCACCGGCACGGACATCAGCCTGCCGACGCTGGCCAAGGCGCGCCGCGGGCTGTTTCCCCGGCGCCGTGTGGAGCAGATCGACCCGGCGCTGCGCGAACGCTATTTCAAGGACGCGGACACGCACACCATGCAGGTGGCGGACGGTCTGCGCGAGCGGGTCTGCTTCGCCCATCTGAACGTGCTGAATCTGGATCAGGCACCGATGGACGATATGGACCTGATTTTTTGCCAGAACATGCTGATTTACTTCCGCCGCTGGCGGAAGCGACAGATCGTTAACCAGTTGGCCGGGCGCCTGGCGCCCGGCGGATTGCTGGTGCTGGGCCCCGGCGAAATCACCGATTGGCACGACCCGCGCCTGGAAAGGGTGCACTTCGCCGACACTCTGGCGTTCCGGCGCCGGCAATGAGAGGCCTGAGTTCCATGGGGGAAAGGGCATGAGCGACCGTCACGACTATCTGGCGCTGGACTGGGTCCGGGGGGAAATTCAGGAGACACTGAATCAAGCCCAGCAGGCCCTGGAAGCGTTCGTGGACAATCCCAACGATTCCACGCGCATGCGCTTTTGCCAGACCCACCTGCACCAGGTGTGCGGCACCCTGCAGATGGTGGAATTCTACGGCGCCGCCCTGCTCGCCGAGGAAATGGAAAAGCTGGCCCGGGCACTGGTGGACCAGCGCGTCGGCAACGTGGCCGACAGCCAGGAAACCCTGATGCGGGCGATCCTGCAGCTGCCGCCCTACCTGGACCGGGTGGCCAGCAGCCGGCGCGACCTGCCGCTGGTGCTGCTGCCGCTGCTCAACGACCTGCGCGCCGCCCGCGGCGAAGCGCTGCTGTCCGAGACCGCGCTGTTCAAACCGGACCTGCAGCACGCCCAGGGCGACGGCCGCCTCTCCGACGCGGTGCTCAACGACCCGCGCTTCGCGCAACTGGCCCGCAAGATACGGCAGATGTTCCAGCTCGCCCTGGTGGGGGTGATGCGCAACGAGGACATGGACCGCAACCTGGCCTATATGCGCAAGGTGTTCGCCAAGCTTGAGCAGGTCACCGGGGAGGCCGCCCGCGGGCCGCTGTGGCGGATCGCCGACGCCCTGGTGGAGGGCCTGCAGGAAGACGCCATCGCGCTGGGCACCTCGGTGAAACAGATGCTCGGCCAGATCGACCGCACCCTGCGCGAGCTGGCCGCCGACGGCGTCGACAGCCTGGAACGCCCGGCGCCCACGGAACTGCTCAAGAACCTGCTGTATTACGTCGCCAAGGCCGACCACGACAGCCCGCGCATCCGTGAAGTGCGGGCCGGCTTCCGGCTCGACGACGCGCTGCCGTCGGAAGACCTGGTCAACGCCGAACGCGAGCGCCTCACCGGCCCGGACTCCATGGCCATGAGCTCGGTGGTCACGGCGCTGTCCGAGGAGCTCACCAAGATCAAGGACGCCCTGGAGCAATTCGTCCACCAGGGCGATTCCGACCCGGCCACGCTGGCGCCGGAGGCGATCCGCCTGAAACAGGTGTCCGACACCGTGGCCATGCTCGGCCTCGGCCAGCCGCGCACCCTGGTGGAAGAGCAGCTCAAGGTGATGGAAGCGATCGTCGACGGCCGCCGGCCCGCGCACCGCGACACCCTGATGGACGTGGCCGGCGCGCTGCTCTACGTGGAAGCGACCCTGGCCGGCATCGGCGGCGACAACCGCCGGCCGGCCCCGGCCACCGGCGCCGACCTGCCCCGCCATGTGGGCCAGGCCCTGGACGCGGTGCTGCGCGAATGCCGCGCCGGCCTGGAAGAGGCCAAGGACGGCATCATCGAATTCATCGCCTCGCACTGGGACCACCAGCACCTGAAAACGGTGCCCGACCGTCTCAACGCGGTGCGCGGCGGGCTGGAGGTGGTTCAGCTCGACCGCCCGGCGGACATTCTTCGCCAGTGCGTGCGCTTTATCCAAGAGCAGCTGATGGCGGAGCAGTCCAAGCCGGACTGGCGCAGCATGGACACCCTGGCCGACGCCATCACCTCGGTGGAGTACTACCTGGAGCGTCTCAGCGACGACCCGGAAACCCGCGATGACATCCTCGGCCTGGCGCGGGCCAGCGTCAGCGACCTGGGCTACCCGTTGCCCGAGCCCGTCGACGAGGCGGAAACCGAAGAGCCGGATCACGCCGATCAGCCGGACGACGTCGAGGACGCGCCGGCCGATTCGCTGGATGAACCGCTGAATGCGCCACTGGACGAACCGCCGGTGCTGCTCACCGAGGACGCCCCCCAGGACGATGACGCGCTCGAAGCGTCGCCCGACGAAGCGGCGGCGCCGGAGCCCGGCGACCAGGGCGGCATCGAGGAGCACGACGAAGAGCTGATCGACGACGAAATCATCGAGATCTTCGTCGAAGAAGCCGACGAAGTGCTCGAGGCCCTGGATCAGTACTTCCCGCGCTGGGCGGCCAACACCGGCGACGAAACCGCGCTGGTGGAATTCCGCCGCGCCTTCCACACCCTCAAAGGCTCCGGCCGCATGGTGGGCGCCACCACCGTGGGGGAGCTGGCCTGGTCGATCGAGAACATGATGAACCGGGTGATCGACGGCGCCATCGAGCCCGACGCCACCCTGATCGAGCTGGTGCGCACCGTGCACGGCCTGATCCCGGACCTGGTGGACGCCTTCGCCCACCGCCGGCCGATGCCCTACGACGTGACGCCGCTGCAGGAGGCCGCGTTCGCGCTCGCCGACGGCCAGCACCTGGACGCGGTGCCGAGCATTGACCGCCCGGACGCGCCCCGGGAGCCGCAAACCGACACCGGGCCGGAGTCCGAACAAGCCCCCGACGCCACGCCGCCCCTGGACGACGACCCGCTGGCGGACCTGGATGCCCTGGATTTCCAGATCCCCGAGGAGACCGAAGCCGCCGGCGACGCGGTCGACCCGGTGCTGCTGGATATCTTCCGCAGCGAGGCGGCGCGCAACCTCGGACTGGTGCGCGAGTGGCTGGACCAGATCGACCCGGACTTCGCCGAGCACCCCCTGGACGACCAGGTGCACCGCGCCCTGCACACCCTGAAGGGCAGCGCCCGCATGGCCGAGATCAACGCCATGGCGGAGCTGGCGGAACCGGCGGAGAAGCTGGTCAAGGAGCTGGTCAACGGCGGGCGCCGCGCCGACGCCGACACCGTGGAAATGATCGACCAGACCCACCGACTGCTGGATGCCGGTTTGGCGCAGCTGCACGACGGCGCCCTGACGGAATTGCCCGGCGACGCCGCCACCCTGATCGAACGCCTGGTGCAGGCCCGCGAAGCGCTCAACGAGCACCGCGACGGCGCCGACCCGCATATTCTTTCGGTGTTCCTGTCCGAAGGCATGGACCTGATCATCGACACCGACAACCTGCTGGAACAGTGGGCCGAAGAGCCGGGCCACACCGAGGAGCTGGCGCGCCTGCGCGACGAACTGGAGCTGCTCGCCAACAGCGCCCGCACCGCCAACCTGGATGAAATCCACGGCCTGGCCAAGGCGCTGGCCAGCGTCTATTCCGGCGTCAACCAGGGCCGCCTGCCGTTCAGCGAAGCCTTGCTGGAACTGGCGCGCGAGGGCCACGAGGCCCTGATGAACATGATGGACTGTCTGGCCGCCGGGCAGACCGTGCGCCCGGAACTGGGCCTGGTGGACAGCCTGCGCGACCTGGCCGAAACCCCCGGACCGGACGGCCCGGGCGGCGGCGTGCCGGCCCCCGCGGACCGCGCCGGCGGCGGCGACGACGCGCCCCTGGACCCGGAGCTGGTGCTGCTGTTCCTGGAAGAAGCGGAAGACCTGCTGCTCTCGTCCAGCGAACACCTGACCGCCTGGGAGCACGGCGAAGCCGACAGCCTGGCGGCCCTGCAACGGGACCTGCACACCCTCAAGGGCGGCGCCCGCATGGCCGGCGTCACCGCCGTCGGCGATCTCGCCCACGAACTGGAAAACCTTTACGAAATGGCCGGCGCCCCCAACCAGCCGGCGCCCGCGCCCTCGCTGTTCGACGTGCTGCACCGGGGCCACGACCGGCTGGCGGACATGATCGACACGCTGCGCAGCGGCGGTAAGCCGGAGCCCGCCCCGGCGGTGATCGAGGCGCTGCGCCAGGCGATGTTGCGCCAGGCCCCGGACCCGGCCGCCGCCCCCGACGCCCCGGCGCCCGCCGACGGCACCCAGGGGGACCCGGAACTGGTGGCGATCTTCCTGGAAGAAGCCCACGACATTCTCGAGTCCGCCGGCCGCAGCCTGGACACCTGGATCACCGACACCGGCAACAGCCTGGAAATCCAGTCCCTGCAGCGCGATCTGCATACCCTCAAAGGCGGCGCCCGCATGGCCGAGGTGCAGCCCCTCGGCGACCTGGGCCATGAACTGGAAACCCTCTACGAAGCCCTGGCCCTGGACCGCCTGCCGGTGCAGCCGGTGCTGTTCGACCTGCTGCACCGCTGCCACGACCGGCTGGCGGAGATGGTCGACCAGCTCGGCGCCGGGCCACCGCTGACCGGCGGCGACGACCTGATCACCGCGCTGCACGATTATCTGCGCGACCCGGGCGCTTTCACGCTGCCCGCCGCCTCCGCCGAACCGGCGCCGTCCCAACCGGCCGGGGCCGACGCCGAGCCCGACACGCCGCTGCCCGATGAAGTGGACCTGGAGATTCTCGACGTCTTCCTGGAAGAGGCCGAGGAGCTCTGCGAAATCATCGACGGCTGCCTGGTGTCCTGGCGCGATCACCCGGAAAGCCGGGATTTCATTGACGACCTGAAACGGGCCCTGCACACCCTGAAGGGCGGGGCGCGGCTGTCCGGTCTTAATGAGCTGGGGGAGATGAGCCACCGGTTCGAAACCCTGATGCACAACCTGGAAAGCCAGCGGCGCGACCCGGACGAAAACGATTTCCAGGCGATGACGGCGGAATTCGACGCCCTCAACGAGCGCCTAGTGGAACTGCGCCGCGCGGCGGCCGCCCAGCCGCTGCCGGCGCAGCCGCCGGCGACCCGCGAGACCCGCCCGGAAGCCAGCGCGCAACCCGGCGTTAAACGCGAGGAGCGGCGCCCCCAGTCACAGCCCCAGGAAATGGTGCGGGTCGGCGCCGACGTGCTGGAAGCGCTGGTCAACCTGGCCGGCGAGACCTCCATCAACCGCGGCCGGGTGGAACAGAGCATCAGCGAGTTCGGCTTCAACATCGGCGAGATGGGCGCCACCGTGGTGCGCCTCTACGAGCAGCTGCGCCGGCTCGACGCCGAGACCGAAGCGCAGATCATGTCCACCTACCAGAAGGGCGTGGACAGCGGCGAAATCGACGGCCGTTTCGACCCGCTGGAAATGGACCAGTATTCGGAACTGCACCAGATCACCAAACAGCTTTCCGAGTCCGCCTCGGACCTGCTGGACCTGAAGAACACCCTGCTGGATCGCACCCGCGACACGGAAACCCTGCTGCTGCAGCAACAGCGCATTAACACCGACCTGCAGGAAAAGCTCATGCGCACCCGCATGGTGCCGTTCTCCCGCCTGGTGCCGCGGCTGCGGCGCATCGTGCGGCAGGTGTCCGGCGAAGTGGGCAAGCGTGTCGCCTTCGACGTGATCAACCCGGAAGGCGAGCTGGACCGCACCCTGATGGAGCGCGTGGTGGCGCCGCTGGAGCACATGCTGCGCAACGCCGTGGACCACGGCATCGAGGACCCGGCGCAGCGCCGTGGCGCCGGCAAGGAGGAGAGCGGCCACGTCAGCCTGGAGCTCTCCCGCGAAGGCGGCGAAGTGGTGATCACCCTGGCCGACGACGGCAAGGGCATCGACACCGACGCGGTACGCCGCAAAGCCATCGAACGGGGTCTGATGGCGGAGAACACCCCGCTGCCCGACCACGAAGTGCAGCAGTTCATCTTCCACGCCGGCTTCTCCACCGCCAGCCAGGTGACCCAGCTGTCCGGCCGGGGCGTGGGCATGGACGTGGTGGCCAGCGAGATCAAACAGCTGGGCGGCTCGGTGACCATCGACTCGCGGCCCGGGCAGGGCACCCGCTTCGTGGTGCGTCTGCCGTTCACCCTGGCCATGAACCGGGCGCTGATGGTGCGCGTCGGCGAGGACGCCTACGCCATCCCGCTGAACCAGATCGAAGGCATCGTGCGGGTCAGCCCCTACGAGCTGAGCGACTATTTCCAGGCCCGCCAGGAAGGCGGCCTGCCGGCCTACCGCTACGCCGGCCAGGAATACGACCTGCACTATCTGGGCCGCTTCGTGCACGACGTGGCCCAGCCGCACCTGGACAACCACAGCCAGCCGATGCCGGTGCTGCTGATCCGCAGCGCCGATCACACCGTGGCGCTGGTGGTGGACAACCTGATCGGTTCGCGGGAAGTGGTGGTCAAGTCCGTGGGGCCGCAGCTGGCCAGCGTGGCCGGCATCAGCGGCGCCACCATCCTCGGCGACGGCGCGGTGGTGATCATTCTCGATATCCACTCGCTGATCCGCGCCGCCCAGGCCCAGCAGGCGGCCCTGCCGCAGGCTCAGGAAGCGCTGCCCGCCGAGCCGGAAACGCCGGATTACGAGCACGAGCGCCGCGTGGCACCGCTGGTGATGGTGGTGGACGACTCGGTGACGGTGCGCAAGGTGACCGGCCGTCTGCTGGAACGCAGCGGCTTCGAGGTGATCACCGCCAAGGACGGTATCGACGCCATCGCCACCCTGGAAGAGCACACCCCCGCCGCCATGCTGCTGGACATCGAGATGCCGCGCATGGACGGCTTCGAAGTGGCCACCCACGTGCGCCACGACGAACGCCTCAAGGACGTGCCGATCATCATGATCACCTCGCGCACCGGCGAGAAACACCGGGAGCGGGCCTTCGACATCGGCGTGAACTGCTATCTGGGCAAGCCGTTCCAGGAGAGCGAGCTGCTGGTCACCCTGCGTGAGCTGCTCGGCGAGACCCGGGAGACCAGCCACTGATGGCCGCCCCGGGCCGGGTCGGCGTGATCGCCGACGATACCCTGCAGGGGCATCTGCTGGCGGGCGCCATCAAGGGCCAGGGCTACCGGGTGGTGGTCAACACCGACCCGGAACATCTGGAAGACCGCTGGCTGGCCGCCGACGCCCTGGACCTGTGGGTGGTGGACCTGTCCCGGGAGGACCGCTGGCAGCGCTTTCTCGACGGCCTGCTGGAAAACGCCGCCGCGCCCCTGCTGTTCTGCGACGGCCAGGCGCCGGCCCGCACCGCCGACCATTACCCGCGCTGGGAGCGGCGCCTGATGACCAAGCTGGTGGGCTATATCGGCGCACCGGGGCTGGAGGAAAACCTGGCCGCGGTGCCGCAAACCCCGCTGGCGGCGCCGATTCCCGAACCGCGCGAATTCCGCGCCCTGGCCGGCGACACCACGGCGCAAAGGGTGTGGGTGCTGGGCGCCAGCCTGGGCGGCCCGGCGGCGGTAAAACAGTTTCTCGACTGTCTGCCGGAACACCTGCCGGTGGCGTTCGTGCTCGCCCAGCACATCGACGGCGGCTTCCTGGACACCCTGTGTCAGGTGCTGCGCCGGGACAGCCCGTTCCACTGCCAGGTGGCCGGCGACGGTGACCGGCTCGGCCACGGCCGGGTGCTGGTGGCGCCGGTCACGCAAAGCCTGTCGTTCGACACCGACGGCGTGGCGCGGCTCACCGGCGAGCCCTGGGAAGGTCCCTACGCACCCTGCATCGACCAGGTGATGAGCAGCCTGGCGCAGGGCTTCGGCCACTGCGACGGCGCCATTCTGTTCTCCGGCATGGGCAACGACGGCGCCATCGCCGCGCCCCGGCTGGCCGCCCAGGGCGCCGCCATCTGGGCGCAATCGGCGGACAGCTGCGCGGTCAGCAGCCAGCCGGATTCGGTACGCGAAACCGGCTGCGTCGGGTACAGTGGCACACCGGAACAACTGGCGCGGCAACTGGTCGACCGAGTGCGCCGGGAAGTGGCCGAGACGGCCCGTGTTTCCGGTGAACCAAGAATAAGTTGAGGAAGTCGCATGTCCGAGGCGCAAATTCCCGAGTCCCTGCCCAGCCTGCTGATCCCGATGAACGGCCGGCCCTGGCTGATCCCGAACATCGTGGTGGCGGAGGTGATTCCGCTGCGCCAGCCGGACCGGCCCGGTCACGGCCCGGAGTGGCTGCTCGGCTGGATTAACTGGCGCGAGCAGGACCTGCCGCTGATCTCCTATGAAAAGCTGAACGAGTCCGGCCAGGTGGCCATCGGCCCGGACGCGCGCATCGCGGTGATCAACACCGTTTCCGGCGTGTCCCGCTTTTACGCCGTGGTGGTGCAGGGGATTCCCCGCCTGCTGCGCGTGGACAAGGGCGACCCGGTGGAAGAGCCCGGCGACACCGGCCCGGCGGAAGCCATGTACGTTCAGGTGGGCGGCGACCTGGCGGTGATCCCGGATCTGGATGCGGTGGAAGGCGCCGTCGCCGGGCTGTCGCGATGACCGACTGGGCACGCCTGGAACAGCTGGCGGCGGAGCGGCCCCACGACGGGCGGCGCTTTATCAACCGCTATCCCACCCCGCACCACGGCCTGCGCGAGTTCCTGCGCTGGCAGCGCCAAACCGGCGGCCGCTTTCCGCGCCGCCTGCCGTTTCCACTGCGCCGGCCGGACCCGGCGGAGCTGGCGGCGCCGGCGCCGCAACCGCGCTTTACCTGGATCGGCCACGCCACCTATCTGATTCAATACCAGGGCTGGAACCTGCTCACCGACCCGGTGTTCGCGGAACGCTGCTCACCGCTGTCGTTCGCAGGCCCCAAACGCGCCGTCGCCCCGGCGCTGGAGATTGACGAGCTGCCGCCGATCCACGCCGTGCTGGTGTCCCACAATCACTATGATCATCTGGACCGCGCCGCCGTGGACGCGCTCAACCGCCGTTTCGGCGACCAGGTGCTGTGGTTCGCGCCCTCCGGCGTGGGCGCCTGGCTGCGCCGGCGCGGCATCGGCCGGGTGGTGGAATTGAGCTGGTGGCAGCACCACCGGGAAGGGGAGGTCGACGCCTTCTGTGTTCCGTCCCAGCATTTCAGCGGCCGCGGCGCCCGTGACCGCAACCGTACCCTGTGGTGCGGCTGGCGGCTCAACTGGCCCGACTTCAGCCTGATGTTCGCCGGCGATACCGGCTACGCACCGGTGTTCGAGGAAATCGGCGACGTGCTGGGGCCGGTGGACGCGGCCCTGCTGCCGATCGGCGCCTATGCGCCACGCTGGTTCATGGCGCCGGTGCACATCAATCCGGACGAGGCGGTGCGCATCCATCTGGACCTGCGCGCCCGCCAGTCCCTGGCCATGCACTGGGGCACCTTCGTGCTCACCGACGAGCCCCTGGACGAGCCGCCCAAGGCGCTGGCCGCCGCCCTGGCGCGCCACGGCGTGGCGGCGGACGCTTTCCGCGTACCGGGGCATGGCGATACCCTGACTCTGGAAAGTCTCTGAGCGTGCATTGGGAGGAGCCGCGACCATGAAGACCCAGCGTGGACGACGCCTATGGTGGCTGATCCGCTTGATCGCCTGGCTGCCGCTGCCGCTGGCCGCCGGCCTGGGGGCGATACTCGGTGATCTGATCACCCGGGTACCGCTGCGCTATGCCAGCGCCTACCGGGTGGTGCTGATCAACCTGCTGGCCACCCAGCCGGGTATCAGCTTCGACCAGGCGCGGGCCATCGGCCGGCAGAGCCTGCGCGAGCTGGGCCGCTCCTTCTGCGAATTCGCCCATGTATGGAGCCGGCCGATCGACGAAACCATGGCGCGGATCAGCCACATTCATGGTGAACAGGAATATCTGGACGCCTGCGCCAGCGACCGGCCGGTGTTGCTGCTGTCGCTGCATCTGGGCAGCTGGGAAACCATGAACCCCTATCTGGGACGCCAGGGCACCAACATCATGTATCAGCCGCACCCGGCAACGCTGGTGGACGAACTGGTGAAGCAAGCCCGCGAGCGCAGCGGCTGCCGGCTTATTCCGACCAACAACCAGGGCATCAAACACGGCCTGGCGACGTTGCGGGCCGGCGGCACCCTGGCACTGCTCGCCGATCACAACCCGGGCAACCGCAGTAACCCCTACGCGCCGTTCTTCGGCCATCCGGTGCCGACCCCGGCGCTGGTCGGCAAGCTGGTGCAGCGCTTCCGGCCGCGGGTGTTCGTGGTGTCCTGTTACCGGGGCGAGGGCGGCATCAAGGATGTGGAAATGCACTTCAAACCGGCCCCGGAAATCGAAACCGCCGCCGACACGCACACCCTGCTCTGCGCCATGAACCAGGCCCTGGAGACGTGCATTCAAAGCAACCTGTGCCAGTACCAGTGGACCTATAAACGCTTTAAATGGCGCCCCGGCGGCCGCCGGCTGTGGTACCGCCAATCCTACCCGCTGCTGCGCCGCGCCGCCCGGGGCGAGGACAGTGCGTCCCTCGGCCTGGCGCCGGACACCACCCCGAACCCCTGATCCGGAGACACCCCCCGCATGCCGATTGAAAAAGACAAGGTCGTCACCCTGCACTACACCCTGATCGACGCCGACAACGACCTGACCCTGGAAAAAAGCAGCGCCGACGCGCCGATGGTCTACCTGCACGGCGCCGGCAATATTCTCGCCGGCCTGGAGCAGGCTCTGGAAGGCAAGGACAGCGGCGACCGCCTCACCGTCTCCCTGGACCCGGAGCAGGCCTACGGCCGCCGCGACGAGTCGCTGCGCCAGCGCCTGTCCGCCAAGTACCTCAAGCACGCCGGCAAACTGAAACCCGGCAAGATCGTGCGGGTGCAGACCGAGCAGGGCCCGCGCATGGTGACGGTGCTCAAGGTGGGCCTGAAAACCGTGGACGTGGACGCCAACCACCCGTTCGCCGGGCGTCCCCTGCGTTTCGAACTGGAAGTGATCGATGTGCGTGACGCGGACGCGGACGAAAAAGCCCACGGCCACGTGCACGGGCCGGGCGGACACGCCCACTGACGTCTAAAGGTGCTACTGTTGGCGGCCAATCAAACACTGCGGGGCGATGAAGCATGCCGGAATACAGCTATTGGATTATTTTCGGGCTGATCCTGATCATCGGCGAGTTCGTGGTCTCCGGTCTGGTCCTGATTTTCCTCGGGCTGGCGGCGGTGATCGTCGGCGGCCTGGCCTACTTCGGCCTGATTAACGACCTCACCTGGGAAATCACCCTGTTCGCGGTGCTCAGCCTGGCGCTGCTGGCCGGCGCCCGGCGCTTCCTGCGCGACTGGCTGTTCGGCAAGGAGACCCAGGGCCGCACCAGCGACGACAGCGCCGGCCTGGTGGGCGGGCGTGCCACCGTGGAAGCGGACTTCGTCGACGGTGTCGGCTCGGTGCGCTACCGGGGCGCCCGCTGGCAGGCGCAATCGGACCAGCCTTTGAAAGCCGGCCAGATGGTACGCATCAGCAAACACGAAGGACTCTGGCTCACGGTTCAGGCCTGGTCCGATACTTCTTCCACGGACCAAGAAAAGGACTCTGAACAATGATGGGACTCATTATTCCCGCCCTGCTCGCGCTGGCGGTGATCACGCTGCTGTTCATGACGGTACGCATCGTACCGCAACGGCAAATTTACGTGGTGGAACGGCTCGGCAAGTACCGCACCTCCCTGGAGGCCGGCCTGCACATCCTGATGCCCTTTATCGACCGCGTCGCCTACCGTCACTCGCTCAAGGAAATCGTCCGCGACGTGCCGCGCCAGAGCTGTATCACCAAGGACAATATCGAAGTGTCCGTGGACGGCGTGATGTATCTGCAGGTGGTGGACGCCAAGGCGGCCAGCTACGGCGTCGACGACTACGTGATGGCGTCGCAGCAACTGGCGCAGACCACTCTGCGTTCGGTGATCGGCAAGATCGACCTGGACAAGACCTTCGAGGAACGCGGCGAGATCAACATGGAAGTGGTCAAGGCCGTGGACGAGGCCGCCCAGCCCTGGGGCGTCAAAGTGTTGCGTTACGAGGTGGCCGACATCAACCTGCCGGCCTCGATCAAGGACGCCATGGAGAAACAGGTGCGCGCCGAGCGGGAGCGCCGTGCGGTGGTGGCGGAATCCGAGGGCGACCGGCAAGCCGCGATCAACCGATCCGAAGGTGACCGCCAGGCGGCCATCAACCGCTCCGAGGGTGAGAAGCAGGAAATGATCAACATTTCCGAAGGTGAGAAGCTCAAGCAGATCAACGAAGCGGAAGGCCGTGCCCGTCAGATCGAGCTGCTGGCCCAGGCCACCGCCACCGGTCTGCGTGAAGTGGCCCTGGCGGTCAAGGAAGACGGCGGCGACGAAGCGGTGAGCCTGCGCATCGCCGAGCAGTATGTGGCCGCGTTCGAAAAACTGGCCAAGGAATCCACCACCCTGTTGCTGCCTTCCAACCTCAGCGACGTGGGCGGCACCGTCGCCGGCCTGCAGAAAATTCTCAAGAAGATCGACGCCACCGCGCCCTGATAGAAAGGTAATGTTCCATGCCACGTCATTTTGAAAACGCCGAAGGTCTTTGTCAGCAACCCGACGCGGAAACCCAGCGTTATCTGTTCAACCAGACCATGCTGCGAATCAAGGATCCGAAAGTCAGCCTGGACTTCTACACCCGGGTGCTGGGCATGCGCCTGGTGCGCAAACTGGATTTCCCGGAAATGAAATTCAGCCTCTTTTTCCTCGCCTATCTGGGCGACGAAGAAGCCGCCCGGGTACCCGAGGATGACGCCAAACGGCTCACCTACACCTTCGGCCGCGAAGCCATGCTGGAACTGACCCACAACTGGGGCAGCGAGGACGACCCGGACTTCCAGTACCACAACGGCAACGACGAACCCCAGGGCTTCGGCCATATCGGTGTCACCGTCCCCGACGTGTACGCCGCCTCACAACGGTTCGAAAAACTTGGCGTCCCGTTCGTAAAAAAACCGGACGACGGCAAAATGAAAGGCCTCGCCTTCATCAAAGACCCAGACGGTTACTGGATCGAGATTATCCAGGCCGACATGATGGAAAAGCAGCAGAAAGGTTAGCAGAACTTCTGGGGAGGGATGGGGGAGCGGGCCATGCCCGCTCCCACCATTCCTGGGTTACAACTCCGGAGTAAAGGTCGGCGCCACCCGCGGCTGGAACTGCTCCTGATAGGCATACGCCAGCTTGATCAGGGTCTCCTCATCAAACTCGCGGCCCAGCATCTCCATGCCCACCGGCATGGCCGGCTCCAGGTCTTCCGCCATGCCGGCCGGCATCACCAGCGCCGGGAACAGCGAGAACGGGCTCAGACGGTTGTTGCTGCCGGCGGAGGGACTGTTGCCCAGATCGCCGGCCAGACCGGTGATGGCCGGGTAGAGCAGCACATCGTAGGCTTCGCCCAGCGGATTACCGTCCACGTCCAGATTATCCAGCGCCCGCATCAAACGTTCTCGTACGAACACCGGCCGTTCAATCGTGTTCTTTTCGTACACCACCCGTTGCTCGTCGGTCAGGTTGTTCAGGTCGATGCCGCCCCGGAACTCAAGGCCGGACTTGTAGCTGTCGAGGTAACCGCCGCTGGCGACCAGCTCGTCATAATCGAGGATGTGGCCGTCCATGGTGTTCGGCCAGCTGTTGAGGTATTCCTCCAGGTCGTGGCGGAATTCGTAGCTGGACATGGACTGGTAGTCGCCGAGGATGGTGCCGAGGTCGTCGATGGTCACGTCTTCCACCACGGCGCCGGCGGCTTCCATGTTGGCGATCGCCTGATCCATCACCGCCAGCACGCTGTCGTTGGTGCCGAAAAGATCACGGACCACGCCGATGCGCGCGCCGTCCAGACCGTCGGCGTCGAGGAATTCGGTGTAGGTTTCCGGCACGCCGGTAACCTGCTCATATTCCTCTTCGTTGTTGATCAGGCGGGCGTCGATTTCAAAGCTGACCCGCTGGTTGCTGGCCGGTGAGGTGTCGAAGCCGACCATGGCGTCCATCAACAACGCACAGTCTTCCACGGTACGGCACATGGGCCCGCCGGTGTCCTGCCAGGTGGCGAGCGGCATGATGCCGTCCAGGCTTACCAGGCGCAGGCTGGGACGAATACCGACCAGACCGTTCAAGCTGGAGGGCACGCGCACGGAACCGCCGGTGTCGCTGCCGGTACCCAGCAGGGCCAGGCTGGCGGCGATGGCGGTGCCGGTGCCGGTGGACGAGCCGCCGGAGCCCTTGGTCAGATCGTAGGGGTTTTTGACCAGGCCGCGCACCGAGCTTTCGCCACGGAAACCGAACGCGAATTCATCCATGTTCGCCTTGCCCAGCACAATGGCACCGGCCTCGCGCATCCGGCGAACCGTATAGGCGTCCCGGGTGGGCTGATTGTACTGGAACGCCAGCGCACCACCGGAGGTGGGCATCTGTTCTGTATTGAAGTTGTCCTTGGGCAGAATCGGCACGCAGTACAGCGGGCCATCAATGCCGGTGACCGCGAAGTTGAGATCCTTTTCGCGGGCGTCGATGATCGCCTCCGGGTTGATCGCCACCACGCTGTTCAGCTCGGTGGTGGAGCCGGTGTCGTCATAGGCTTCGATGCGGTCAATGTAACCCTGGACCACTTCCTCACAGGTGATGCCACCGGTTTCCAGGGAGGTATGCAGATCGGCGACGGTCGATTCAACAAACGAAAACGCGATGCCATCGTCGCCACCGGACGGCGGTGTGCCCGCATCGTCGGACGAAGAGGATGAGCCGCCGCAACCGCTAAGCAGCGCCGCGAGCACCGCGGAGCCCACCAGTAATTTGGGATCAAACATGAACATTCCTCAGGCAGAATCAAGACAAGGCACCCCATGAAGGAGGCCGTAAAAACACAACAAAAAGCAGGCGTCCGGGCAGAGGATCGGAAACGCCCGAAGCAAATACATCAAGAAACATGCCAGAGTTTGGAAAGGCTTTAGCGGCGCGGTTTTACAAGAAGGGAGAGAGATTTCAGGGCAATAAAACAGGTAAAATTAGATGTATTTTGGTGCACGGGATGCCCCGTTCGGAGGCTCCGGTCAGGGCAGCAATGTCCACAGTGAAGCGAGCAGCGCCACCGGCGCGGTTTCCGCGCGCAGCACCCTTTCACCGAGCGCAAAGCCGTGGAAGTCGGCCTGCCGGGCGGCCGCCAGTTCGTCGTCGGAGAAACCGCCTTCCGGTCCGGTGAGCAAGGCGATGGCGCTGGCGTCCCGCACCGCGGTGGCATCAAGCGGACGCTCGCCGGGGTGGGCGATCAGCCTCAGGCCCCGCGCCTGGTCCATGAAGGTGTTCAGCGGCAGCACGCCGTCCACCACCGGCGGACGGTTCAGGCCGCATTGTTCGCAGGCGCTGATCGCCACCTGACGCCAGTGTTCCAGTTTCTTGCTTTCGCGCTCGCCCTTGAGCCGCACCTCGGTGCGCTCGCTCTCCAGCACCCGGATCGCCGCCGCGCCCATTTCCACCGCTTTCTGAATCGCGAAGTCCATGCGGTCGCCTTTGATCAACGGCAGACCCAGGGTCACCGGACGGGGCGCGGTGCGGTCGATGTCCACGAAGGTGTGCGGCAGCACGGTGACGGTTTTCTTGTCCACCGCTTCCAGGGTGGCGGACCATTCACCGCCTTCCCCGTTGAACAGGGTGAGGGGATCGCCGGCACGCATGCGCAGCACTTTACCGATGTGATGGCTGGCGTGCGGGCCCAGCTCGGCGGGCCGGCCGGCCTGGAAGCGTTGCGGATCAAAGAAGCGACGGCTCATGGGTTTCGGTCCTGGTCAGCGGGGACGAAGCAGGCGTGAAAGGCTAACATAGGCGGCCGTTGATTCACTGGACAGAGACTCCCAACCCATGGGCGAAATCATTCCGGCCGCCTTCCAGCCGCCGGCCTGGCTGCGCTCGGCGCACCTGCAGACAATGTGGTCGACCTTCTTCCGGCGCCCCGAGCCGCTCAGCCGGCGCCGGGAAACCCTGCCGCTGGCGGACGGCGACCACCTGCTGCTGGACTGGGCCGGGCCGGCGCCGGAAACCGGCGCCTTGAGAGTGTTGTTGCTGCACGGCCTGTCCGGTTGCAGCGACTCCCATTATATCCGCGGCACCCAGGCGCGGCTGGCGGCGCTGGGCATCACCTCGGTGGCGATGAACTCGCGCGGCGCGGCGGCGCCCAACGACACCGCCCTGTGCGCCCACGCCGGCGAGATCGAGGACCTGGACGCGGTGATCCAGGCGCTGCGCCAGCGCGACCGGCACGGCCCGCTGATCGCCATGGGCGTGTCCCTGGGCGGTAGCCGCGTGCTCAACTGGCTGGCGCGGGCGGACGACGGTTCACTGAGCGCGGCGGTGGCGGTGTGCAGCCCGCTGCGCCTGGACCTGTGCGCCAACCGCATGGACCAGGGCCTGTCGCGGATCTACCGGCGCCACCTGATCACCAATCTGCTGGCCACGCTGAAACGGCAGCGGCGGCACCTGGAGCGGGTCGACCCGGCCCAGGCCGAGCGGCTGGCGGCGCTCAACCTGCGCGGCATCCGGTCGTTCTGGACCTTCGACGAACGGGTGATCGCACCGCTCTACGGTTTTCGCGGTGCCGCCCACTACTACGCCGAAGCCTCCGCCGGGCCGCGCCTTCGGGCGATCCGCACCCCGACCCTGATGATCCAGGCCGAGGACGACCCCTTCATGACCCCGGCGATGCTGCCGGCCCTTGGCGAGCTGGGCCCCGGCGTCACCCTGGAACTCTCTTCCGGCGGCGGCCATGTGGGCTTTGTCGGCGGCCGCCCCCGGCACCCCGAATACTGGCTGGAGCAGCGGCTGGCGGCGTTCGCCAGCGGCTTTCTGCCGGTCTAGCCCGCCGGCGCCAACAGCAGGGTCAGCAGGGCGCCCAGCCCGCCGGCCACCAGCAGCGCCACCGCCGACAGCGGCCAGTTCCAGCGCAGCGCGCCGACCCGCGCCGGATAGCCGGTGAGGCGCTCGAGCAGCAGGGCATTGGCGGAATAGGGCGTGCCGGCGATGGTCACGCCCCAACCGCACACCATCGCCAGCGCCAGGCCCAGGGCCGCGCCTTGCGGCCAGATCGGCGCCAGCACGCCGCCCACCAGGGCGCCGGTGACAATCGGATTGAAACCGGCCAGCCCGGCGACGAAATACAGCCAGGGCACCAGCAGCGCGGCCAGCGGATACCCCCAGACCGGCAGCACGAAATCCGCGCCCAGCCCGCGCGCCGCGAAGGTGCTCACCAGCGCCCCCAGAAAGGCGGAGCCGCCGACGATCACCAGCTCGTTGGTGACCGGCGCCAGGGACGGCAACGACGGGCGGTGCCCCCGCCAGCGCTCCACCAGCAGCCCCAGCACCACGGTGGCCAGACAGCTCAGGGTCACCGCCCGGGAATAGCTGAGCCCGGCGAGACCACTCAACCCAAAGGTGGCGGCGCAGATAGCGGCGATCACCGCAGCGAACCGCAGCCAGGGCGCCCATCCCGTGGACGGTGCCGGCTCACCGTCGGCGGCGGCCGGCTCCGGGTCGCGCAGAAGCGCGCCGCCCAGCAGGTACAGCAACGCCAGCGGCAGGCTGCAGGCGATCAGCTGCCAGCCCGGCAGGTCGGGCAGGAAGGTGAGGGTCACCACCACCGAAATCGACAACGGCGAGCAGATCGGCGAGGCGCCGAAGCCGCGCAGGGTGGCGCGGGCGGCGTTGCGGGTGACGGCGGAATCGCCGCGCTCGCTGATGCGGCCGCCCACCAGGGCGCCCACCACGCCCACCGAGCCGAAATTCAACGGCACCGACAGGAAGGCCGTGCCCAGGGAAAGGCTGAAGTAGCGGCCCAGAGGCCGGCCCGCGAACAGGCTGCCGGAGATCCGGCCCAGATCCGGAAAGCGGCCCAGCACCGAGGACAGCAACATCACGGTGAGAATCAGCGCGGTCAGCCGGGTCATGGCGTCGGCGGCGTCGATCAGCACCACCGGGCCGTCCGGCAGGGCCAGCACGGCGGCGACGACGACCAGCACAAAGATCACCCGTGCCATCCGGCGCAGGTCGCGCCAGCCCAGCACGATGGCCGCGAACACGGCGGCGGCGCCCACCACGCCGGCACCGGGCAGCGGCGCCAGCACCCCCGCCGCCAGCGCCAGCCAGGCCAGCGCCGAGCGGGGACCGGCCAGGGCGGTGACCGGCGCCGTCATGCGCGCCGCGCCGGTGGCGCCTCCGCCGCCGCGAACAGCAGGTCCATGGTGGTGTCGCCGGTGCGGAACTCCTGCTTCATGGCGTCCAGATGATCAAGCGCCTCGCCGCGCAGGTAGGGCGCCTCCAGACAGATAATCTGGTAGATGCCCTGGCGCAGCAGGGTGCGGTCCAGCGCCTCGTCGCCGGTGGCGTCCGGGTTCAGGCCGTGGGTGAAACCGGGCCACGACGCCGCCAGCACCCAGGTGTTGACCAGCAGGCCGCGCAGCTCTTCGTCGCTGGCCTCGATCAGACCGCTGTCGCGCAGGCTGCGGTAGATCACCAGGCCGCGCTCCAGGCTGTCCTGGACGAACACCTTGTAGCGCCGGCGCAGCTCCGCGTCCTGGTGGAGAAAGTGGGCCAGGTCCCGGTGCAGGAAGCGGGCCTGCCACATGGACTCCAGGATGCCCTCGAAATAGCGCATCTTGTCCTGCCAGGTGAGCGGCCCTTCCGGCACCGTCAGCAGATCGCGGATCTGCTCCTGGTAGCGTTCGAACAGCGCCGCCACGATCGCCGCCTTGTTGCGGTAGTGGTAGTAGAGGTTGCCCGGGCTGATGCCCAGACCCTCGGCGATGTGGTTGGTGGTGACGTTGCGCTCGCCGGCGCGGTTGAACAGGTTCAGGGCGGTATCCAGGATGCGCGTTTTCGTGTCGGTCATAACGGGCCAAATCAAAGCGTACTGCGGGGACGATGAAACAGTCTGTTGACTCCTAGAGTAATTACTCTAAAAATCGAGGACAGTCTAATAAACAAACGCCCAGGGAGGCGCATTATGGTCGCCGAGATCAAAGAACTCCAAACCGAGCATGCGCAGATCGAGCGCATGAAGCGCATTTTCGCCGCCCAGAAAGCGGCGTACCGCCGCCAGCCCTACCCCACCGCCGAGCAGCGCCATGAGCATATTCAGCAGCTCAAGCCGATGCTGCTGGACAACATGGACGCCTGGGTGGAGGCGCTGAACGCCGACTTCGGCAACCGCTCCGCCGACGAAACCAAGCTGGCGGAAATGCTCACCAGCGTGGAAGGCATCAAGTACCACGCCAAGCATCTGCGCAAATGGATGAAGCCCTCCAAGCGCAAGGTCGGCGCCGCCCAGTGGCCGGGCAAGGTGTGGGTGGAATACCAGCCGCTGGGCGTGGTGGGCATTATCGTGCCCTGGAACTACCCGCTGTACCTGGCCATCGGCCCGATGCTGGCGGCGCTGGCCGCCGGCAACCGGGTGATGATCAAGATGAGCGAATCCACGCCGCGCACCGGCGAACTGCTCGAGGAACTGATCGGCAAGACCTTCGCCGAGGACCACGTGGCCGTGGTCAACGGTGAAGTGGACGTGGCGGCGGCGTTCTCCAGCCTGCCGTTCGACC
Source organism: Alloalcanivorax sp. (assembly GCF_964221125.1). Lineage (NCBI taxonomy): Bacteria > Pseudomonadati > Pseudomonadota > Gammaproteobacteria > Oceanospirillales > Alcanivoracaceae > Alloalcanivorax > Alloalcanivorax sp. The sequence continues at coordinate 4,456 of NZ_CAXPXK010000077.1, read as the reverse complement.
ACCTGCTGTTCACCGGCTCCACCACCGTGGGCAAGCACATCATGCGCGCCGCGGCGGAGAACCTGACCCCGGTGACCCTGGAGCTGGGCGGCAAGAGCCCCTGCATCATCGGCGAGGATTTCCCGATGAAGGACGCGGTGGAACGCATCGCCTTCGGCAAATGCCTGAACAGCGGCCAGACCTGCGTGGCGCCGGACTACATCATGGTGCCGGAACACCGGGTGCGGGAATTCGTTGACGCCTGGAAAGCCCAGGTCACCGAGCTCTACCCGACGCTGCGCGACAACCCGGACTTCACCAGCATCATCAACGAGCGCCAGTACCGCCGCCTGAACGGCTATCTGGACGACGCCCGGGAAAAAGGCGCCGAGGTGATCACCATCAACCCGGCGGACGAGAACCTGGACGGCAGCCGCAAGATCCCACACACCCTGGTGCTCAATGTCACCGACGACATGAAGATCGCCGAGGACGAAATCTTCGGCCCGCTGATGCTGGTGGTGCCCTACAAGACCCTCGACGACGCCATTGATTACGTCAACGACCGGCCGCGCCCGCTGGCGCTCTACTACTTCGACTGGAACGCCCGCAACGGCGAGCACGTGCTGCACCACACCCATTCCGGCGGTGTCTGCCTGAACGACACCATCACCCAGGTGGGCGTGGACGACATGCCGTTCGGCGGGGTGGGCCCCTCCGGCATGGGTCACTACCACGGCCCGGAAGGGTTCCTGACCTTCTCCAAGGCCAAGGGCGTGTACAAGAAGGGCAAGATGAACGCCACCAAGCACATCCTGCCGCCCTACGGCCGTGGCATGCATAAGTTCATCTACAAGTTCATGTTGAAGTAAAAACCGCTGACATAACCGGCGCCCCGTCAGGGCGGGGACGGTCCGCCAGCCAACAACAAGAAGACAGGCCAGCCGAGGATCCGTGAATGGACCAGGACAACATGCCAGGCTCCGGTGTCGACCGCCGGGGCTTTCTGAAACTCAGCGTCTGGGGCGGGGCGGCACTGGCCGTCGGCGCCGGCGCCAGCACACTGCTTACCTGCTGCAGCTCGGACCCGGGCCCGGCGAGCGGCTACAAACACCTCCGCGATAAAGACGTCACCCTGCTGCGCCCGCTGATGGCGCCGCTGCTGGGCGGCGGCCTGGAAGCGGTGGACGGCGCCGGGCCGGACCAGGCCCTGCAGGCGTTCGACCGCCTGCTGCAGGGCGGCACCGACGGCCAGCGCGGCCAGCTGTTCCAGCTTCTGGATTTACTGCAGCTGGGCGCGGCGCGCTGGTGGATCACCGGCACCTGGGCGCACTTCGAGGAGCAGGGCGACGCGCAACTGCGCGACACCCTCGCCCACTGGGCCAACAACGACGGCGGCTTCCCCAAGCTCGCCTTCAAGGGCCTGACCCAACCGATCCTGATGGCCTGGTACGTCACCCCGGAAGCGGGCCGGACCACCGGTTACCCCGGCCCGCCCGTGGTCGGGTCCGGCACCGCCAGCGCCTGACAGCGCCCGTTCCCCTGACAAAACAATAAGGAGCCGGGTCATGCAGGACCTGTCCACACTTAAGATTCAGAATATCGCCGACCCCTGGGACAACGCCGGGGAAAAATGGAACCTGATCGACGGCGCCACCGTCAGCGACGACCGCACCCTGGAAGCGGACGTGGTGATCATCGGCACCGGCGCCGGCGGCGGGGTGAGCGCGGAAATACTCAGCGCCGCCGGCCTCAAGGTGATCCTGGTGGAGGCCGGGCGCCTCACCAGCTCCCGGGATTTCAATCTCAATGAAGGCGACGCCTACCGGCAGCTGTACCAGGAGGGCGCCATGCGCGCCACCAAGGATGGCGCCATCACCATTCTTCAGGGCCGCACCGTGGGCGGCACCACGGTGGTCAACTGGACCTCCAGCTTCCGCACGCCCAAGGAAACCCTCAACCACTGGCGTGAGCGCTTCGGCGTCGACAACACCAGCCGCGCGGACCTGGACCCCTATTTCCAGCGCATGGAAAAGCAGCTCGGCATCGAGCCCTGGGCGATGCCCGCCAACGCCAACAACGACGTGATCAAACGCGGCTGCGAAACACTCGGCTGGGACTGGTCGGTGATTCCGAGAAACGTGCGCGGCTGCTGGAATATCGGCTACTGCGGCATGGGCTGCCCCACCAACGCCAAGCAGTCGATGCTGGTGACCACGCTGCCCGCCGCCATGGACGCCGGCGCCACCCTGATCCACAGCGCCCGCGCCGACAAGCTGGTGCACGACGGCACCCGGGTCAGCGCCGTGCAGGTGACGCCCCTGAACCACGACCGCAACCCCACCGGCGCCACCGTGACCCTGAAAGCGCCCACCATCATCGCCGCCGGCGGCGGCATCCAGACCCCGGCGCTGCTGTTGCGCTCGCAGGTGCCGGACCCGGACGGCCGGGTGGGCAAGCGCACCTTCCTGCACGTCACCAGCTTCGCCTTCGGCCGCTACGACCGGGAGATCGCCCCCTACTACGGCGCGCCCCAGTCGCTGCACTCGGACCAGTTCACCTTCACCGGCGGCGTGGACGGCCCGATCGGCTACAAGCTGGAGATGATGCCGCTGCACCCCGGCCTCACCGGGGCGCTGCTGGGCGGCTTCGGCGAGCAGGCCCGCGAGCACATCACCGCGCTGCCCAACACCGCCGCCTCCATCGCCCTGATGCGCGACGGCTTCCACGAAGAGAGCCCCGGCGGCACCGTGGAACTGCGCGACAACGGCGAGCCGGTACTCGATTACCCGGTCACCGACTATCTGCTCGACGGCGCCCGCCGCAGCCTGTACAGCCAGGTGGAAATGCAGTTCGCCGCCGGCGCCCGGGCGGTGCGGCCCGGCCACATCCGCGCGCCGTTCTATACCAGCTGGGCGCAGGCCCGGGAAGCGATGGCGGACCTCAGCTACCAGGCCCTGGACGTGCCGCTGGGCAGCGCCCATGTGATGGGCGGTTGCCCCATGGGCGACAAGGACCGCGGCCTGGTGGACGCCCAGGGCCGCTACCGCCATCTGGAAAACCTGTATGTGTTCGACGGCTCGGTGTTCCCCACCAGCCTGGGGGTGAATCCGCAGTTGAGCATCTACGGCTTGAGCGCCCGCAACGCCACCGCTCTGGCGGAGCGGCTGCGGGCCTGAATCGTAAACCGAGTTGCGTTATGCTTGGCGCCCGATCTCTGGAGAAAGCGAGCCGAGCATGACCAACCGTGTTGTTTATCCGGGCACCTTCGACCCCATCACCAACGGCCATAAGGACCTGATCGAACGGGCCGCCAGTATGTTCGACGAGGTGGTGGTGGCCATCGCGGCCAGCGAGAAGAAGGGCCCGCTGTTCTCCCTGAACGAGCGGGTCAAGCTGGTCGAAGACAGCATCGGCCATCTGGACAACGTCAAGGTGACCGGCTTTTCCAAGCTGCTGGCCCATTTCTGCCGGGACCAGGAAGCCAATATCCTGCTGCGCGGCCTGCGCGCGGTGAGCGACTTCGAATACGAATTCCAGCTCGCCAACATGAACCGCCAGCTGGCCCCGGAACTGGAAACCGTGTTCCTGACGCCGGCCGAGCATTTGTCCTTTATCTCCAGCTCCCTGGTCCGCGAGATCGCGCTGCTCGACGGCGATGTGCGCAATTTCGTGCCGCCCCATGTGGTGGAAGCGCTGGACCTGAAGAAGCAGCAGCGGGGCGGCTGACCGTTTCTCGCCCCCGATACCCCGTTCGCCAGAAGGAGGCCGCCATGCGCTGGTTTTTCCCGCTTTTGTTGCTGTTCGCCGTCACCGCCCAGGCCGCCGGACCGGGCAAGGCGGCGATCGCCAGTGCCCACCCGCTGGCCACCGACGCCGGCTTCCAGATGCTCGAGCAGGGCGGTAACGCCTACGACGCGGCGGTGGCCGTGGCGGCGGCGCTGTCGGTGGTGGAGCCCTATTCCGCCGGCATGGGCGGCGGCGGTTTCTGGCTGCTGCACCGCGAAAAGGACGACCTGCAGACCATGCTGGACGCCCGCGAGACGGCGCCGGCGGCGGCCACCGAGGACATGTACCAGGACCAGGACGGCCAGGTGGTGCGCGACCGCGCCGTCAACGGCGCCCTGGCGGCGGGCATTCCCGGCCAGGCGGCGGCCTTCGCCTACCTCGCCGAACACTACGGCGAGCTGCCCCTGAAAACCACGCTGGCGCCGGCCATTAAGCTGGCGCGCCAGGGTTTCGAGGTGGAAGACCACTACCGGGCGCTGGCCGGCTACCGCAAGGACGTGCTCAACCGCTACCCCACCGCCGCCTCGGTGTTCCTGGATGACGGCGAAATACCGGCCAACGGCACCCTGATCCGGCAGCCGGATCTGGCCCGGGTTCTGGAGGCCCTGGCCGAGCAGGGGCGAGACGGTTTTTACCAGGGCCCGGTGGCGGAAAAACTGGTACGCGGGGTGCGCGAGGCCGGCGGCAT
>NZ_CAXPXK010000076.1:0-13778 GCF_964221125.1 Alloalcanivorax sp. | reverse complement strand
GGGGCAAGGGGAGATCACCATGTACCGCATCATGGTTGTCGACGACGAAGATTATATTCTCAAGGCGCTGAACCGGGTTCTGGCGACGCGGCCGGACTGGGAAGTGGAAACCTACACGGACGCCGCCACCGCGTTACGGCGCGCCCGCACCACCGTGTTCGACGCGGTGATCACCGATTACCGGATGCCGGACATGGACGGCATTGAGATGCTGCAGGAGTTGCGGACCATGCAGCCGGATACCATCCGTATCCTGCTCACCGGCGTGATCGATATCGACACCCTGATGTCCGCCATCAACCAGGCCGGCGCCTTCCGCTTCGTGCCCAAACCCTGGGACGACGACCAGTTGCTGGAAAGTGTCGAGGAGGGTCTGAAATTCCGCGATATCCTGGTGGAAAATAAAATTCTCGCGCAGACCGTTCGCGACCAGCGCGAAGCCCTCAGAAGCATGGGTTACGACGGGGAGTAACCCGCATGGATCTATTTACATCGTTACAGGGGCCGTTTGCCGGGCTGGGGAGCCAGGGGCTGTTTCTGATGTCCTCCACGGTGATCCTGCTGATCATCATTTTCTTCATGTACAAAACCTACCGGGCCTCCATGAACGTGGAAGCCAGGTTGTCGGAATTCGCCTCGCTGAGCCAGAGCGCCTTCGGCCGCAAACTGCGGTTGATCGAAGTGAACGCGGACGAGTACAAACTCAACAAACGGGTGCTCGGTCCGCTGGCGCGGATCATCGATGAATACTGTGTAATGACCACCAACGAAAAAGGCATCATTACCTTCGCCAACGACCGCTTTCTGTCACTCAGCGGTTTTTCCTTCCGGCAGTTGATCGGCCAGCACGAAAGCATGCACCACCCCAAGGACCGCCCTGAGCTGAGCGCGCATTTCATGCGCTGCGAGCAGGCGCGCCGCGGCGTCTGGAGCGGCGAGGTGTGCGGCCGGGGCGAGGACGGTGAGCTGTACTGGGTGAATATGTTTATTTTCCCGTTGTCGTACATCACCGATGAGGACGACGGCTATATTTATTTCGGCACCGACATCACCCAGATCAAGGCGCAGAACAGTGAACTGATCCAGGCGGTGCGCGACAAGGACGATAAGATCAACCAGGTGGAGTCGATGCTGCTGCATTCGGAAAAAATGGCCTCCCTGGGCACGATTTCCGCGGGCATCGCCCACGAAATCAATAACCCGATTGCCTTCGTCTCCGCCAACCTGCGCCGCAGCGAGCAGTACCTGACCACCCTGTCGAAGGTGATCGCCGGGCTGCGCCGCCGTATCAGCCCGGAACGCTTTGAACAATTTCTGCAGGCGGAACAGTCATTGCGCCTGAATATGGATTCGCTGGAAATGATTCTTAACGATCATCCCCACCTGATGCGCGAAACCAGCGAAGGCATCGACCGGATCAAGAAAATCATCCGCGACCTGAAGCACTTTTCCCATAACGAGCAGGAACGCTATCAGCCGGTGGATCTGTCCCGCTGCGTGGCCACGTCCATGAACCTGGCACGCCACGAACTGGAGCGCGTGCGGGTGACCACCCACCTGCCGCCGGATCTGCCGCCGGTGAACGGTTCGGAGAGTCAGCTCTCTCAAGTGCTGATGAACATTCTGGTCAACGCCGCCCAGGCGGTGGAGCAGGATGGCGAGATCCGCATCGAAGCGCACAGCGACGAGCAGTCGTATTGCCTGTCGGTGACCGACAACGGCCCGGGCATGGACGCGGCCCAGCTGGAACAGATCTTCGAGCCGTTCTTCACCACCAAACCGATCGGCCAGGGCACCGGCCTAGGGCTGTCCATCTCCCAGGACATTATTCAACGCCACGGCGGCACCCTCACCGCCACCAGCGCGCCCGGCGAGGGTACCCGCATCGACATCCGCCTGCCGCTGGCGGAAAAGAAGCGTGCCCATGCAGCCTGATATCCACTACCAGCTGACCGACACCGACGGGCAGGTAACCCACATCAAGTTGCACCAGGAACCGGAGAGCCACGGCCTGGCCGTGGACCCGGATTTCGTGCCCCCGGACTGGGCCCTGCTGGAACACTGCCAGTGCTCGCACTGCCCGCTGAGCCGCGACGAACACCGCTATTGTCCGATCGCCCGCAACCTGGCGTGGCTGCTCCCCGAACAACAATTGGGTCACTCCTTCGACCCCATTCATCTGCGCGTCGCCACCCGGGAGCGGGAATACCTGCTGGATACCACGGCGCAGCGGGCGCTCAGCTCCCTGTTCGGGCTGGTGTGCGCACTCAGCGACTGCCCGCACACCCGCTTCCTGCGGCCCATGGCCCTGTTCCATCTGCCGGTGAGCACGGAAACGGAAACCCTGACGCGCGCCGCCGGCTTCTTTCTGCTGCAGCGCTACCTGGCGAAACGGGACAACCCCGAGCTGCCGCTGAACCTGGAGGATATGGACCGGGCCTACCGCAATCTGGGGGAACTGAATCGCTGTTTCGTCGGCCGCTTCCGTCACCCGGACGGCTCCGACGCGCCGATCAACGCGATGATCCTGCTGCACGTGCTGACCAAGGAAGTGAACGGCGAACTGCACGAGCAGCTCGACGACCTGGCCGGGCTGTTCCGCCAGGCCGCCGGCCCGGCCTCCTAGGAACCCGATGCGCTTTTAGCGGCCAGCGTGTTAACGTCGATTTTCTTTTTCGTTTGTCTCGGGACTATCAACATGAAACTAAAAAACGCCGTGGCTCTGATCACCGGTTCGTCTTCCGGCATCGGCGCCGCCACCGCCCGTCTGTTCGCGGAGCAGGGCTGCCACGTGGTGATCAATTACAGCCGTAACGAAGAGGGCGCCCGCGCCGTGGCCAAGGATTGCGAGGCGTTCGGCGTCCGCACCCTGGTTCAGCAGGCGGACGTGTCCGACGACACCCAGTGCCAGACCCTGGTGGAAGCGACCCTGGCGGAGTTCGGCCGCCTGGACGTGCTGGTCAACAACGCCGGCACCACCAAGTTCTGCGCCCACCAGGACCTGGATGGCCTGAGCAAGGACGATTTCCTGCACCTCTACGCGGTGAACACCGTGGGGCCCTACCAGATGACCCGCGCCGCCGAGAAAGCGCTGCGCCAGGCGGGCACCGCCCAGGTCATCAACATGGCCTCCATCGCCGGCCTCGCCGGGGTGGGCAGCTCGATCGCCTACGCCGCCTCCAAGGGCGCCCTGCTGACGATGACCAAATCCCTGGCCCGGGTGCTGGGCCCGGAGATCCGCGTCAACGCCATCTGCCCGGGCTTCGTGCAGGGCGAATGGCTGGAGAAAGGGCTGGGCAAGGAGGCTTACGCCAACCTGCTGGCCAAGACCAAGGCCGGCGCCGCCCTGAACGACGCCGCCTCCCCGGAAACCGTGGCCCAGGCGGTGCTGGGGCTGGTGATCGGCGGCGACCTGACCACCGGCGAAGCGATCCTGGTGGACGGCGGCAGCCACCTCAATGCCAGCGGCGTGCGCCGCTAACTCCTCCCACCGCTTTAACTTGACCCCGGGGCTGCCCCGGGGTTTTATAGTTCTACTATGAATTCATCACTGCGGTCCCGCCCTGGTTTTCTGATTCTGCTGCTCTGGCTGGCGGGCGGGCTGCTGTGGTCGCCGGTACAGGCGGCCCACGTAATGGCGGGGCCGGCACACGGCACCACCAGTGAAATGCCGTGCGCGGGCGCGCAAGCCGGAAGTGCCAGCGTTCAGATCCATTGCCAGGGCAACGCCCACGATAGCGCGCCCTGCTCTTGCACCCAGGCCTGCCAGGCCAACGGCATGCCGGCCAGCCTGGCGCCGGCGCGACCGCCCCTGGTCACCCCCAGGCGTCACATCGCCCGCGCCGGCGAGCGGCTCGCCGGCTTCCACGCCTCCCCCTGGCGGCCACCGTCCGCACTACTCCCGATTTAAAAGGTTCCATGCGCCCGTGGGCGCACCTCTTTCTATTCAGGAGTCGTGACATGACCACTTCACCTCTTATGGGGCGTCGTCGCTTCGTCCAGGGTCTGGCCCTGGGCACCGGCGCTCTCGGCATCGGCGGGCTCGGCATGAGCCCCGCCAAACGGCTCGCCAGCCAGGGCCAGACCGGCGCCGCCACGCTTAGCGGCAACACGTTCAACCTGGCGATCGGCGGTGCCGATGTGAATCTCACCGGCACCACGCGCCCGGCCACGCTGGTCAACGGCAGCCTGCCTGCGCCCACCCTGCGCTGGCGGGAAGGCGACACCGTAACGCTTAACGTCACCAACTACTTGCCGGAAACCAGCTCCATCCACTGGCACGGGCTGCTGCTGCCCTTTCAGATGGACGGCGTGCCCGGGCTGTCGTTCGACGGCATCGCGCCCGGCGAGACCTTCACTTACCGCTTTCCGATCAAACAAAACGGCACCTACTGGTATCACAGCCATTCCCGTTTCCAGGAGCAAAGCGGGGTCTACGGCGCTATCGTCATTGATCCCGCCGAGGCGGACCCGGAACCGGTGGATCGGGACTACGTGATGGTGCTGTCCGACTGGAGCGACGAAAAACCCGAGCAAATCTACGCCACCCTTAAAAAGCTCAGCCACTACTACAACTTCAACGAGCGCACGATCTTCGACACGCTGCGCGACTTCCGTGAAAAAGGCGTGGTGCAAACGCTCAAGGACCGGCACATGTGGAACACCATGCGCATGAGCCAGAGCGACCTCGCCGACGTCACCGGCTATACCTATACCTACCTGCTTAACGGTCGCAGCCCGAACGCCAACTGGACCGGTCTGTTCAAACCCGGCGAACGAGTGAAGCTGCGCTTCGTCAACGCCAGCGCCATGACGTTCTTCGATATTCGCATCCCCGGCCTGGATATGACCGTGGTGGCTATGGACGGGCAGCCGGTGAAACCGGTGCGCTTCCATGAATGCCGGCTGGGCGTGGCGGAAACCATCGATGTGATCGTCACCCCCGAGAAAAAGCAAGCGTTCACCGTGTTCGCGCAAAGCATCGACCGCTCCGGCTTCGCGCGCGGCACCCTCACCCCCGACCCGGCCATGAGCGCGGCCGTGCCGGAGATGGACCCGCCGCCGCTGTTGGGGCACACCGAAATGGGTATGGGCGGCATGGCCGGCATGAACCATGGCGACATGGAAGGCATGAACCACGGTGCGATGGATCACGGCAAGATGGACCATGGCGCCATGAAGGGCATGCAGCACGACGACATGGGTCACGGTGGTATGAAACATGCCGGGATGCAGCATAAAGGCATGCAGCACGACGGCGACCACAAGGTGCCGTTCGCGTTCGTGGCGGATAACCCGGATCTGGCGCCGCGCACCAGCGCCGTCCAGCATCTGGATTCCGAATACGGGCCGGGCGTGGACATGCGCGCCATGGCGCCGGCGGCAATGCTCGACGATCCCGGCATCGGCCTGCGCGAACGCGACTGGAAGGTCCTCACCTACGCGGACATGGAGACCGCCGGCGGCCCGCCGGACAGCCTGACGCCGGACCGCGAGATCGTCTTGCACCTGACCGGCAACATGAGCCGTTATATGTGGAGCTTCAACGGCATCAAGTTCGCCGACTCCGTACCCCTGGAGCTTTACCACGGCGAGCGGGCGCGCATCACCCTGGTCAACGACACCATGATGACCCACCCGATTCACCTGCACGGCCTGTGGAGCGACCTGGAACTGGGCGGCGGGCGACTGCTGCGCAAGCACACCATCACCGTGAAACCCGGCGAGAAACTCAGCTACCTGGTGCGCGCCGATGCCACCGGACGCTGGGCCTACCACTGTCATCTGCTTTACCACATGGAGGCCGGCATGTTCCGCGAGGTGCGCGTGGTCGACAACGCAACGACGAAGGAGGCACGGTCATGAAACAGACACATCTGATAACCGCCGCTGCTTTGCTAGCACTGTCACCCTTGGTTCAGGCGGTGGACAAGCACGAGCCGGCGTTCAGCCGTGTGATCGTCGATGAGTTCGAAGCCCGCGACGCCGATGAAGGCACCGTGGCCGCCTGGGAAGCCGCCGCCTGGTACGGCGGCGACCTGAACAAGCTCTATCTCAGCACCGAAGGCGAACGCCTGATGGACAACGGCGGCGAAACCGAAGGCTTCGAGACCCGGGTTGCCTGGAACCGAGCCTTCGCACCGTTCTGGGACTGGCAGCTCGGCGCCCGCCGGGACTGGCAGCCGGACGATCCGAACCGGGACTGGGCCAGTTTCGGGGTTCAAGGGCTGGCGCCCTATCTGTTCGAAAGCGAGGCCACCCTGTTCGTCGGTGAGGAAGGACTCACCAACCTGAGGTTGGAGGCGGAATACGAAATTCTGTTTACCCAGAAGCTGATCCTGGTGCCGGCGGTGGAAGCCAACTTTTACGGCAAGGAAGATGAAGAACTCGGCATCGGCGAAGGTCTCACGGACATCGAAGCCGGTCTGCGACTGCGCTACGAGATCCGCCGCGAGTTCGCGCCCTATATCGGCGTGAACTGGGAACGGCAGTTCGGTGATACCGCCGCCAAAACCCGTGGCGCTGGAGACGACGTTTCCGAGACCACGCTGGTGGCCGGTGTTCGCTTCTGGTTCTAGCCCTCGGGCGCCGTCGAGCCCCGATTAACGGATGCTCGGCGGCGCACCCTTTCACCACAAGACATTACCGCAAATGCACATCCGAGGAGCGTTTATGAAAACATTAAAAGCGTGGTCGGTGCTGGTGGCCCTGTTGCTGTTGGGCGCGGGCGTGTTTGTTGTCAGCGGCGCCTACAATTTCGCGGCCGATGAGCCGCACTGGTCGGCCACCGAGGCGTTGATCGGCTATGCCCGCCATCGCTCGGTGGATGCCCGGGCGGAGGACATAACGGTCCCCGGGGACCTCTCCGACCCCGCTCGCGTGGCTGCGGGCGCGGAACAATACCAAGCCATGTGCGTCGGCTGCCACCTGGCGCCGGGCCAAGGCAGCGGCGCCATGCGCGACGGGCTCTATCCACAACCACCGGACCTGACCGATCACGGCATCCATGACCCGCGCCGCGCATTCTGGACGATCAAACACGGCATTAAAATGAGCGGCATGCCGGCCTGGGGCCCCAGCCACGACGACGAGACACTCTGGGACATCGTGGCGCTATTGCATGTCCTGCCGGACATGTCCGAATCGCAATGGGCTAACCTGACCGGCGGTGACGGCGAGCACGCGACAACGCCGTCAGGGCACGGGCACAACCACGGAGGCAGCGGGCACGCGCATTAACGCCGGTCAACCGTTGTAGCTGTCCGCTTCCAGGGTGCGCAGCTCCGGGTTGTTGTTCACACCCAGGTCCAGGTCGCTGAGCTTGCCGTTGGCGATGGAGTAGATCCAGCCGTGGATACTCAGCGGCTGCTCGCGGCGCCAAGCTTCCTGGACCACGGTGGTGTTGGCCACGTTGATCACCTGGCGGGCCACGTTCAGCTCGCACATGCGATCCAGGCGGGCACCGTCGTCCGGCAGTTCGGCCAGGGCCTTGCGGTTGCGCAGGTAAAGCTCGCGCACCTGGCGCAGCCAGTTGTCGATCAGCCCGTGGGGTTGATCCTCGGTGGCGGCACGCACGCCGCCGCAGCCGTAATGGCCGACCACCATGATGTGCTCCACCTTGAGCACATCCACGGCGAACTGCAGCACGGACAGCAGGTTGAGGTCGGTGTGATTGACCAGGTTGGCCACGTTGCGGTGCACGAACAGTTCGCCGGGCATCAGGCCGACGATCTGGTTGGCGGGCACCCGGGAATCGGCACAGCCGATCCATAGAAAACGGGGGCTTTGCTGGCCCTCCAGCTGTTTGAAGAAGCCAGGTTGGTTCTGTTCGGTCCGGTGACGCCACTCGTCATTGTTGGCAAAAAGTTCTGGAAGGGTCTTCACGGTTGCGCTCCCTGTATCGGAATCCGCCCATTCAAGGCGCCGTCTATGATGCCGCAACGGCGCCGCCGTGCAACGGTAAAAGTCTTTCAAAACCTTAGCATTACGGCCCCGGCCGGTCATTTCGCGCCAGTTGCCACGGCCCACGGCCGCCGCCGCGTTGGTCAAGCCCTCGACGGGGCTGTTACCATTACGGGCATCCGAGACGCCCAGCGTCGGACATTCATCAACCCCAAAAGGGCGCCCAATGCAAATCGCAGAGAACACCGTAGTGGCTTTCCACTACACCCTGACCAACGAAGCGGGCCAGACCATCGACTCTTCGCGCCAGCGTGAAGAACCGCTGAACTACCTCCACGGCCACGGCAACATCATCCCCGGCCTGGAAAAGGCGCTCGTGGGCAAGCAGGCCGGCGACAAGCTGGAAGTTACCGTGACCCCGGAAGAAGGCTACGGCGAACGCCACGAAGGCCTGATCCAGCAAGTCCCCACGTCCGCCTTTGAAGGCGCCGGTGGCGAGCTGAAGCCGGGCATGCAGTTCCAGGCGCAGACCGAAGCGGGCCAGCGCATCTTCACCATCACCGAGGTGGAAGGCGATCAGGTCACCGTGGACGGCAACCACCCGCTGGCCGGTGAGACCCTCAACTTCGACGTGGAAGTGACCGAAGTACGCGAAGCTTCCGACGAAGAGAAAGAGCACGGCCACGTGCACGGGCCCGAAGGCCACGAGCACTAAGCACGACCGAAGCCCCACCCGCTCTCGCGGGTGGGGCTTGTTGTGGGAGCGAGCCTGGCAAGCTCCCACAAGCCCGCTCCGTAGAAAGTCCGGAGCTAGGAAACCGCCGCCTGTACCGGCGCCCGTTCCTTTTCAAGTTCCCCCATCCCCTCCATGAACACCTCCAGAGCACGGCTCCAACTGGGCCGGGGCAAGGTCGCCAGTTGCGTGGTCACGTCAGCGAACGAGGCAGGCAGCGTCAGGGTGTGCAGCTCAAAGCGTTGACGGTACTGGCGCACGGTGGACTCGGGCAGCAACGCCAGCCCCATGCCCGCGGCGACGCAGCCGACGATGGCGTCCAGACTGCCGAATTCGTGGATACGCGGCGCCGGCACCCGCTGCTCGGCGAACAGTTTCTCAATGCTGTGCCGATACCCGCAGCCCTGACGGAACGCCAGGAACGCCGTCTGCGCCAGCGTGGCGCGGTCGGGCATGGCGTCCAGCGGGCGGTTGCTGACCAGCACCAGCCGCTCCTCGAACACCGGCCGCAGCAGCACGTCTTCTCCGACTTTTTCGCCGGCCACGAAAGCGGCGTCCAGCTGCCCGGCGCGTACCGCCTCGATCAACGCCGAGGAAGTGCCGGTGCGCAGATGCACGGCCAGGTGCGGCCAGCGCCGGCTGAAGGTGGATAACAGGCCCGGCAGGTGCACCGCGGCGGTGGTCTCCATACTGCCCAGACGCAACTCGCCGGCGGGTTCCGCCTGCGGGTGGAAGCGCGCCACGGCGTCGTCGTGGAGCGCCACGATACGCCGCGCGTAGCTCAGCAGCTGGCGGCCGGCGGGGGTCGGCACCACCGGCGTGCGCCGCTCCAAAAGACGGGCATCGAGTTCCGTTTCCAGCTTTTTGATGTGGGCGGTAACGTTGGACTGCACGGTGTGCAGGCGCTCGGCGGCGGCGCTGAAGCTGCCGGTATCGACCACGGCGCGAAAGATTTCCAGGGAGCGGATCAACATGGCCAGAGCTCTTCACATTTTTCGATACAGAGTATCTTAAAAAATCATTTCCAGTGATAAAAGTGCTCTGGTTAACTGGGTCGCTGATTCGATCCGCTGGAGCTTGCATGACACCGCCCAATCCCTCTCTGTCGCCCGGCCGTCTGGTGCTGATGGCCGGCTCCGCCACTCTGGTGGGCATCGGCCTGGGGCGTTTCGCCTACGCCGCCCTGCTGCCGGGCGTGATCGCGGCCGGCTGGCTGAACGAGGCGGACGCCGGCTATGTGGGCGCCGCCAACCTGCTCGGCTATCTGGTGGGGGCGGTGCTGGCGAGCCGCGTCAGCCGCTGGTTCGGCCCCACCCGGGTGATCAAGGCGTCGGTGCTGCTGGTGGGCCTGGGTTTCCTGGCCAGCGCCTGGGCGGCGCCGGTGTGGTGGTTCAGCCTGTGGCGTTTCGTGGCCGGGGTCACCGGCGCCTTTCTGATGGTGATCGCGCCGTCGCTGATCGCCTCCCAGTTGCCGGAGTCCATGCGCAAGCGCGGCACCACCTGGATCTTCGCCGGCGTCGGCCTGGGGGTGCTGTTCTCCGCCACCCTGGTGCCGCTGCTGATCACCCAGGGGCTGGCGCTGGCCTGGGTGGGTCTGGCGGCGGCCTGCGTGGTGCCCACCCTGCTGGTGTGGCGGGCCTGGCCGGCCATGCCCACCGTGGCGGAGGCCCCCGCCAACGGTAACGGCGCCGGCATTCTGCTGATCATGTTGTACGCCGCCTACCTGATGGACGCGGTGGGCTTCGTGCCGCATACGGTGTTCTGGGTCGATTACCTGGAACGCTACCGGGAATTCGGCACCTGGGCCGCCGCCGGCCAGTGGGCGGTGTTCGCCTTCGGCGCGATCAGCGGCCCGTTCCTGGCCGGCGCCGCCGCCCGGCGCCTGGGCTGGCACTGGACCCTGATCGGCGCGCTCTCCTGCAAGGGGCTGGCGGTGATGCTGCCGATGCTGCTGCCCGGCCTGGCGGTGGTGACGCTGTCCTCGTTCGTGGTCGGCGCCATGATTCCGGCCATGGTGGCCGGCACCATGGGCCGGGTGGCCGAGCTGGTGCCGGCGCACCGGGCCACCCACGCCTGGGGCCGCGCCACCGCGCTGTTCGCCGTCGGCCAGGCCGGCGCCGCCTACGCCATGGCCACCCTGTACGCCCACCCCAACGGCGGCCCGCTGATTTTCGAGATCGGCGGCACGGTGCTCTTGTGCGCCGCTCTGGTAGTGTTCTGTTCCGGGTTTCTGGCCCGCCGGGCTGGAACTTAGCCGCGCTCCGGCGTTCTATTCGCACAGCGGAACGCCGCAACGGCGACGAAAACAGTGGAGAGGACGACATGGATCGACGTTCAGTATTGAAGGCCCTGGGGTTGTTCGGCGGCGCCCTGCTGCCGGCGGCGCCGGCCCTGGCGCGGGTGCTCAGCCAGCCCGCCGGCGCCCACGGCGAAGGCTCCGGCGAACCGTTCAGCTACGCCTGGCTGAAAGGCATGGCGCGGCATTTCGCCGGGCAGCGCTACCACAGCCACCGCCTGGACCTCCCGCCGGCCATCGACGACCTGTCCTGGGACCAGTACCAGGGCATTCAGTATCGCGATGATGAGGCGCTGTGGGCGGACGACCGGGACGCCGCCTTCCGCATGCAGTTCTTCCATCTCGGCCTCAATTTCCACACCCCGGTGAAGATGCACGAAGTGGTGGACGGCCGGGCCCGGCCGATTCCCTACCGCACCGACCTGTTCGACTTCAGCCACACCGATCTGGACACCTCGTCGCTGCCCGAGGGGCTGGGTTTCGCCGGCTTCCGGCTGCTGCACCACAGCGACTGGGAACGGGACATCGCCGCCTTTCTCGGCGCCAGTTATTTCCGCGCCACCAGCGCGTCGCTGCAGTTCGGTCTGTCGGCACGGGGCCTGGCGGTGAACACCGCCATGTCGGAGCCGGAAGAGTTTCCGGAATTCACCCATTTCTGGTTCGAACGCCCGGCGGACGCCGACCAGGTGATCGTCTACGCCTTCCTCGATTCGCCCAGCGTCACCGGCGCCTACCGCTTTATCATCGGACGGGTGTCCGGGGACGTGATCATGGACGTGGACGCCGCCCTCTACCCGCGCAAGCCGATCGAGCGGCTGGGGGTGGCGCCGCTCACCAGCATGTACCAGGTGGGCGAAAACAGCCGCCGGGTGGCCTGGGACTGGCGCCCGGAAATTCATGACTCCGACGGCCTGGCGATACACACCGGCGGCGGCGAGTGGATCTGGCGGCCGCTGGTCAACCCGCCCCAGCTGCGCTTCAACGCCTTCGCCGACCACAATCCGCGCGGCTTCGGGCTGCTGCAGCGCGACCGAAATTTCGATCACTACCAGGACGACGGCGTGTTCTACGAACGCCGCCCCAGCCTGTGGGTGGAACCCCGGGGCGACTGGGGCAAGGGCAGCATCCAGCTGGTGGAGATCCCCACCCTGGACGAAACCTTCGACAACATTGTCGCGTTCTGGAACCCGGACAAGCCGGTACAGCCCGGCGAGGAAGCCCTGTTCGCCTACCGCCTGTCCTGGACCGGCCGCGCGCCGCGGCCGTCACTGGCGCGCTGTGTGGCCACCCGCACCGGCCTCGGCGGCGTGGTCGGGCAGACCCGGGAATACTTCAGCTGGCGGTTCGCGGTGGACTTCCTGGGCGGGCCCATCGACGGCCTGGCCGGCGACGTGGAAGTGGTGCCGGTGATCGAGCACTCGTCCGGCCGCGTGGAGATCACCTCGGCACGGCCGCTGCACGCCATCAACGGCTACCGGGCCATGTTCGACGTGGTGCCGCCGGAAGACGACACCACACCGATCAACCTGCGCCTCTATCTCAAGCGCAAGGACAACGGCGAGCCGCTCACCGAAACCTGGATTTATCAGTGGTCGCCACCGCCCATGGACCAGCGCGACCTGCACAACCCGACGCACCTTTAAGCGCGACGTCTAGCGGGGCGGCCCCAGGCAGACCGGCAAGGCCTCGCGGACACCCCGTGGCCGCATGCCCAGGGCGGCGAAGCCGTCCGCCTCCCGGGAGGCCACGTTGTCCTTGGCCATCAGCCAGAGCTGGTCCCGCGTCAGGGGTGGCGACGGCAGCCGCGACAACCCCATCGCCAGCAGATGCCAGAGCACGAAGGGCACCGCCAGCCGCACCCGGCGGCGCCCCAGATGACGGCACACGGCGGCCACCAGCGCCCGGTACCGGAGCGTCTCGGCGCCGCCCAGCTCATAGAGCCCCGCCGCCGGCGCGGTGTGGTCCGCCAGCCGTGCCAGCGCCCCGGCCACGTCCTCCACCCAGACCGGCTGCAACCGCGTCAGGCCACGCCCGAACAACGGAATCACCGGGGCGCGGCTGAGCATCGCCAGGGAGCGGATCAGCGCGTCCCCGGCGCCGAACAGCGAGGCGGGCCGCACCATCACGGCGTCGGGAAAGGCGTCGAGCACCGCCGCTTCGCCCCGTGCCCGGGCGCGAATGTACGGCGACGGCGAGTTCAGGGTGGCGCCGATACCGGACACCTGCAGCAACCGGGCAACGCCGGCCTCACGGGCGGCGGCGGCCAGCCCGGCGGCGCCGCGCACATGGATCGCCTCGAAGGTCAGGTCGCCGCGTTGCGTATACAGGGACACCGCATTGATCACCACGCGGCTGCCGGCCACGGCGTCGCGCACCGCCGCCGGGTCCCGGATGTCGGCGGCGCGGCGTTGCAGCCGCTTTTCCTGGTCCCGGTCGAAACGGGGCCGCTGCGGGTGCCTGGCCACCAAGCGGACGGTATGGCCTCGGGCAAGCAGCACCCGGATGACGTCCTGACCAAGAAAGCCGCTGCCGCCGAACACCGTGATTAGGTCGTCTGTCATGCCCCCATCCTAGAGAAGCGGCCCCGGCCCGGGCCAGCCCGTATTCAACGCCCCCCTACCCGGCCGGACAGTGGCGATTGACACCTGCCAACAGCGTCTGGCGCCGCTTACCGGGACCGCAGTACATTGCCGGTAATGCGGTTTTTAAACGGGAAATAATTATGGGTTCCATGGACAGCGCCCAGGAAAGAGCGGCGCAACTACCAAAAATGCCACAGCGCGACCTGAGCCATATCCCGGGGGATTACGGCTTGCCGCTGCTCGGCCACACGCTGGCGTTTCTGCG
>NZ_CAXPXK010000075.1:0-3836 GCF_964221125.1 Alloalcanivorax sp. | reverse complement strand
GGGAACAGGGCGATGTCCTGGAACACCATGCCCACCCGGCGCTGCTCGGCGGGCACCAGCAGCCGGTCGCCGGTGACGGCGTCGCCGTGCAGGGCGATGCGGCCGCGGTCCGGGGCCAGGAAGCCGGCCACCAGGCGCAGCAGGGTGGTCTTGCCGCAGCCGGAGGGGCCGATCAGGCAGCCGATCAGGCCCTCGTCCAGGGAGAGGGAGACGTCTTCCAGCACCGGCTGGCCGTCGAACCGCACGTTCAGGTCGTCAATGGTCAGCATGGGGGCTCTCTTGATGGGGGTTCCGTATCGAGCGGGTCAGCAGTATCACCGGCGCCACGCCGGCGAGCAAAATGGTGAGCGCCGGCAGCGCCGCGTCCGCCAGCCGCTCGTCGGACGCCAGCTCGAAGGCGCGCACCGCCAGGGTGTTGGTGTTGAAGGGCCGCAGCACCAGCGCGGCGGGCAACTCCTTGAGGGTGTCCACGAACACCAGCAGGGCGCTGGTGGCCAGCGGCACCCGCAACAGCGGCAGATGCACCCGCCGCAGCATCGGCAGCGACGCCGTGCCCAGCGAGCGGGCGGCGTTGTCCAGGTTGGGGGACAGGTTCTGCAGGCCGGCGTCCAGACCCTGGATGGGAATGGTCAGGAAGCGCACCGTGCAGGCGAACACCACCGCGAACAGGGTGCCGGAGAACAGCAGCCCGGGCTCCGGCAGGCCCACGGACGCCAGCAGATTGTTGAGGCCGCGGTCCAGGCTGGCGAGCACCAGCACCACGCCCACCGCCAGCACGGTGCCCGGCACCGCGTAGCCGAAGCCGGCGAGCCCGGCGGCCAGGCGGCGGGGCCGGTCGCCGCGCAGCCGCCGCGCCCAGATCAGCAGCAGGCCCAGGCCGGTGGCGGCCAGGGCGGTGCACAGGGCGATCAGCAGGCTGGTGCCGAGCAGGCCCAGGAAGCCCGGCTCCGCCAGATCCCGCCAGCGCGGCAGGCTCCACACCAGCAGTTGCAGGGCGGGCAGAATGAACCCGAGCAGCACCGGCAGCCACAGCGCCGCCGCCAGCAACAGGCCCGGGCCCCGGCCCAGCGGCAGCGGCGCCGCCGCCCGCGCCGAGGCGACGCTGATGCGCCGTTCCTTGCGGGCGCGCCGCTCCAGGGTGAGCAGCACCACCATGGCGAGCAGCAGTACGCCGGCCAGTTGCGCCGCCGCCATGGCGTCGCCCAGCCCGAACCAGGTGCGGTAGATGCCGGTGCTCAGGGTGGGCACGCCGAAGTAGGCCACGGTGCCGTAGTCCGCCAGGGTCTCCATCAATACCAGCGCCAGCCCGGCAATGATCGCCGGCCGTGCCAGCGGCAGGGCCACCCGGAAGAACCGCCGCCAGGGCCCGGCGCCCAGGGTGCGCGCCACTTCCAGCGCCACCGCCGACTGGCTGACGAAGGCGGCGCGGGTCATCAGATACACATAGGGGTAGAGCACCAGCGTCAGCATCAGGCCGGCGCCGGCCGGGCTGCGGATGTCCGGCAGGGGCAGCGGCAACGCCTGCTGCAGGGCGCCTTCGCTGGCCAGAATGCCGGTCCAGGTGTAGGCGATCAGGTAGGCCGGGCAGGCCAGCGGCAGCAGCAGGGCCCACTCCAGCACCCGGCGCCCGGGGAAGCGGAAGCGGGACACCGCCCAGGCGGCGGCGACGCCGATCAGCAGAGTGCCGGTGCCGGTGAACAGGGCCAGGAACAAGGAGTGGCGCAGGTACGAGGGCAGTACCGTGCTGCTCAGGTGGCCCCAATTGGGCGAGGCGCCGGCCAGCCAGCTGCCAGCCACCACCAGTACCGGCGTGGCCAGCGCCAGCGCCAGCAGCAGTAGAACCAGGGAGCGCAAGGCGGGCGACGAAAACATGGCGCGATTATACCGATCCGCCGCCGCCTTGCCTGTCTTGAACGATTATTTCCAGCCTGCGCGGTCCATCAGTTTGACCGCGTCGGCGTTCAGCTCGCCGAGCTTGATCAGCGGCAGGTCGTCTTGTTTGAACTCACCCCACTCCTGCAGCAAATCGCTGACCGGCACGTCGGCGCGCACCGGGTACTCGTAGTTGGTCTCGGCGTACCACTGCTGGGATTCGTCGTTGACCAGGAACTCGATCAGCTGCCGGGCGTTGTCCGGGTTGGGGGCGTTGGTGGCCACGCCGGCGCCGGAAATATTGATGTGGGCGCCGCGGCCGTCCTGGTTGGGCCAGAACACCGCCACCTGCTCGGCGATCTCGCGGGCGTCGGCGTCGTCGCCGCCCTGCATCATGCCCAGGTAGTAGGTGTTGACCACGGCGATGTCGCACTCGCCGGCGGCCAGGGCCTTGATCTGGTCGCGGTCGCCGCCCACCGGATCACGGGCCATGTTGGACACCAGGCCCTCGGCCCATTGCTCGGTGTCCGCTTCGCCGTTGTGGGCGATCAGGCTGGCGGTGAGGGACTGGTTGTAGATGTTGTCCGAGGAGCGGATGCAGATGCGGTCGTCCCACTTTTCGTCGGCCAGGGCTTCGTAGGTGGACAGCTCGGCCGGGTCCACCCGGTCCGGGGCGTACACCACCACCCGGGCGCGCACGGACAGGCCGTACCAGTGGCCTTCCGGGTCGCGCAGGGCCTCGGGCACCTGCTCGGCGAGGGTGTCGCTCTCCGTGGTGGCCAGCTGGCCTTCCTGCTGGGCGCGGTACAGACGGCCGGCGTCGGTGGTGATCAGCACGTCGGCGGGGCTGTGCTCGCCTTCGGCCTTCATGCGCTCCACCAGGGCGTCGGCGCTGCCGGTGATCAGGTTCACGGTGATGCCGGTTTCCGAGGTGAAGCGGTCCAGCAGGGGCTTGATCAGTGCTTCCTTACGGGCGGAATAGACGTTCACTTCTTCGCTTTGCGAGCTGCATCCGGTTACCACCAGGGCGGCCATTAACGAGAAGAGGACACTGAGTCGACGCATGAAGGGTTTCTCCGGCGAATGAACGAATAAGGTTGCGCCGGATATAAACATTAATGAGAACGTTTATCAATCAAGGCGATGTGAAGGAATCGACAATCGCTCCACCACGCTGCCGTTGTCGACGCTCTCCAGGTGCACGTCGAAGCCCCACAGGCGGTGCAGGTGGCGCAGCACCTCCTGGGCGGTGTCCGCCTCCAGCGGCCGGTGGTGCTGGCGCAGGTGCTGCAGGGTGAGGGATCGGTCGCCGCGCACGTCCGCCGAGTACACCTGGATGTTGGGTTCCTGGATGCTCAGGTTGTACTGCTCGGAGAGCCGGTTGCGGATCGCCTGGTAGCCGGGCTCGTTGTGGATGGCGTTGATCTCGATGTAGTCGCGCTCGGAGTCGTCCATCAGGCTGAACAGCTTGAATTCGCGGATCAGACGCGGTGACAGAAACTGCTGGATAAAGCTCTCGTCCTTGAAGCTTTCCATGGCGAACTTGAGCGTCGCCAGCCAGTCGCTGCCGGCGATGTCCGGAAACCACTGGCGGTCTTCGTCGGTGGGCGCCTCGCAGATGCGGCGGATGTCCTGGAACATGGCGAACCCCAGGGCGTAGGGGTTGATGCCGGAATAGTAGGGCGAATCGAACGGCGGCTGGTAGATCACCTGGCTGTGGTTCTGCAGGAATTCCAGCATAAAGCCGTCGTCCACGCGGCCCTGGTCGTAGAGCTCGTTGAGCAGCGTGTAGTGCCAGAAGGTGGCCCAGCCCTCGTTCATCACCTGGGTCTGCCGCTGGGGGTAGAAGTACTGCGCCATCTTGCGCACGATGCGGATCACCTCGCGCTGCCAGGGCTCCAGCAGCGGGGCGTTCTTCTCCAGGAAGTAGAGCAGGTTTTCCTGGGGCTCGGAGGGGAAGCGCC
>NZ_CAXPXK010000074.1:0-26195 GCF_964221125.1 Alloalcanivorax sp. | reverse complement strand
AAGCCCAGCAGCGCCTGGACAACCTGCGCGAGCTGGTCTCCGCCACCCGCCAGTTCGGTGACGAAGAGGGCGAGGAGGATCCGCTCAGCGCCTTCCTGGACCACGCCGCGCTGGAATCCGGCGAAGGGCAGGCCGACGCCCACGAAGACGCGGTGCAGATGATGACCCTGCACTCCGCCAAGGGGCTGGAATTTCCGGTGGTGTTCATCACCGGCCTGGAAGAGGGCCTGTTCCCGCACCAGATGTCCTCGGACGATCCGGTGCGTCTCGCCGAGGAGCGCCGGCTCTGCTACGTGGGGCTGACCCGGGCGATGCGCGAGCTCTACCTGACCCACGCGGAAAGCCGGCGCCTGTACGGCAACGAAACGCTCAACCCGCCCAGCCGCTTCCTGCGCGAAATTCCCGCCGAGCTGGTGGAAGAGGTGCGCGCCCGGGCCGGCTTCAGCCGTCCGCTGGGCGGCGGTGGCGGGGGGCCGCGCCAGCAGGACGCCAATGGTATTGTGTTGGGGGCGCGCGTCCTGCATCCCAAATTCGGTGAGGGCACGGTGCTGCATTTCGAGGGCCAGGGGCCTAATGCGCGGCTGCAAATCAACTTCGACGGCGTCGGCACCAAATGGCTGGTCAGCCAGTACGCCCGACTCGATGTGATCTAGGGCCGCCCGGCGGCCCACTAACAATAAAACCAACGGGAGAGTTCCATGGATCGTCGTAAATTCGTCTCCGCGCTGGGCCTCGGCCTGGGCGCCGCGGCGCTGGCCGGTTGCGGCCAGAACGAAAGCGAGAACAAGCCGGCCGCTGGCGGCGACAACGCCCCGGCCAAAGCCGCCGATAACGAAGTCCGCGAGTGGAAGCTGGTCACCGCCTGGCCGAAGAATTACCCGGGCCTGGGCACCGGCGCCAACCGCTTCGCGGAACGGGTCACCGCCATGTCCGGCGGCCGTCTGACCATCAAGGTGCACGGCGCCGGCGAGCTGGTGCCGGCCATGGGCGTGTTCGACGCGGTGCGCGACGGCAGCGCCGAGATGGGCCACTCCGCCTCCTACTACTGGAAAGGCAAGCACCCGGCCACGCCGTTCTTCACCGCGGTGCCGTTCGGCCTCACCGCCCAGGAGCTCAACAGCTGGGTCAACTTCGGCGGCGGCCAGGAGCTGTGGGACGAGCTGTACGGCGAGTTTGGCCTCAAGCCGCTGCCGTGCGGTAACAGCGGCACCCAGATGGCCGGCTGGTTCCGCAAGGAGATCAACAGCCTGGAAGACATCAAAGGGCTGAAGATCCGCGCCCCCGGCCTGGCCGGCGAAGTGATGCAGCGCATCGGCGCCACCCCGGTGCAGATGCCCGGCGGTGAGGTGTTCACCTCCATGCAGACCGGCGCCCTGGACGCCGCCGACTGGGTCGGCCCCTATAACGACCTGACCTTCGGCCTGCACAAAGTGGCCAAGTACTACTACTACCCCGGTTGGCAGGAGCCCGGCGCCATGCTGGAGATGATGATCAACAAGGAGAAGTGGGACGCGCTGCCGGAAGATTTGCAGGCCATCGTCAAGAACGCCGCCGAAGCGGAAAACCAGCACATCTACGACGAGTTCACCGCGCGCAACGCGGAAGCGCTCAAGCAGTTGGTGAACGAGCACGGCGTCGAGCTGCGCCGCCTGCCGGACGAGGTGCTTGAGGCGCTGGAAAAAACCAGCCAGGAGGCGGTGGAGGATCTGGTCGCCGGCAACGACCAGGCGCGGCGCATTTATGAGTCCTATCGCGACTTCCGGGATTCGGTGATGCCGTACATCGCGGTGGCCGAGCAGTCCGCGCTTAACGTCCGTTCCACGGTGTTGGGCCAGAAGGCGCCGTAAGGCGCCCTTGGCGTTTCAGTCCCGGGGCACCGAGCGGGTGCGGCCGTTCTCGTCGATGGCGACGAACGTGAAGTGCCCCTCGGTGACCTTCGCCAGACCGCCCTCATCCTCGACGATCCACACTTCCACCAGAATCTGCATGGAGCTGCGGCCGATGTCCTGCATCCGCGTGTAGCAGCTCACCACCGCGCCCACCGGCACCGGCCGCAGAAACGCCATGGAGTCGATCGCCACCGTGGCGACCCGGCCCTTGGCGCGCGCCCGCGCGGTCACCGCGCCGGCCAGGTCCATTTGCGATACCAGCCAGCCGCCGAAAATATCCCCGTTCCAGTTGGCGTTCTCGGGCATGGCGATGGTTTGCAGGGCCAGCGTGCCCTGCGGTTGGGGAATGTCGTCGTTGGTCATGTCTTGTTATCCATATAAAAGCCCCGGCAACCAGGTGGCCAGTTCCGGGAACAGCGCCAGGATGCCGAGCATCGTCAATTGAATCAGGATGAAGGGTATCACGCCTTTATAGATCTGCGAGGTGCGCACTTCCGGCGGCGCCACGCCGCGCAGATAGAACAGCGCGAAGCCGAACGGCGGCGTCAGGAACGAGGTCTGCAGGTTGAGCGCGATCATCACCCCCAGCCACACCGGGTCCACGCCCATGGACAGCAGCACCGGCCCCACGATCGGCACCACCACGAAGGTGATCTCCATAAAGTCGAGGATAAAGCCGAGCAGAAACACGATCAGCATCACCACCAGGGTGGCGCCCAGCACGCCGCCGGGCAGGGCGTCGAACAGGTGCTCCACGGTCTCGTCGCCGCCGAACGCGCGGAACACCAGCGAAAACAGGCTGGCGCCGATCAGAATCATGAACACCATGGCGGTGACGCGGGTGGTGCTGCGCACCGTTTCGCGCAGGATGTGCCGGTCCAGATGGCGGCCGAACGCGGCCAGCAGCAGGGCGCCGAAGGCGCCCACGCCGGCCGCTTCCGTGGGCGTGGCCAGGCCGGTGAGAATGGAGCCCAGCACCGCGGTGATCAGCAGCAGCGGCGCCACCAACCCGCCCAGCAGGGACACCGCCTCCGCGCCGCCTTCGATGTTGGCGTCTTCCCGTTTCATGGCCGGCGCCTGCTCCGGCCGCAGGGTGCTGATCACCACCACGTAGAGCAGGTACATGCCGACCAGAATCAGGCCCGGTACCAGCGCGCCGACGAACAGATCCCCCACCGACACCGTGTCCAGCGACCACAGGCCCTGGCGCAATTGGGCTTCCTGGTAGGCGGTGGAGAGCACGTCGCCGAGCAGCACCAGGGCGATGGACGGCGGAATGATCTGCCCCAGGGTGCCGGTGGCGCAGATCAGGCCGGTGGCCAGGCCCGGGTTATAGCCGTGGCGCAACATGGTGGGCAGTGACAGCAGCCCCATGGTCACCACGGTGGCGCCGACGATGCCGGTGCTGGCGGCCAGCAGCGCGCCCACCAGTACGATGGCCAGGCCCAGGCCGCCGGGGAACACCGCCAGCAGGCGCCCCATGCTGGCCAGCAGGCGCTCGGCGACCCGGGATTTCTCCAGCATCACGCCCATGAACACGAACAGCGGCACCGCCATCAGGCTGGTGTTTTCGATAATGCCGAACAGCCGGCCGGGCAGGAAGGTCAGGTCGGTCATGCTCAGGCTGCCGCCGAGCAGGCCGCCGGCGGCGAATATCAGCGCCACGCCGCCCAGGCAGAACGCCACCGGGTAGCCGCTCAGCAGGGTCACGCCCACGGCCACGAACATCAGCAGGGGGATCAGCTCCATGCGTCCCCCTCGTCCTCAAGATCCTCTTGCGGCGGGGTGGCGCCGGCCAGCGTCAGGCCGTGGCGGATCAGCTCCGCCACCGCCTGCAGGGTCAGCAGCGCCGGTAGCGCCAGCAGCAGGCTCTTGAGCAGGAACACCAGCGGCAGGCCGCCGTTGTCGGACTTTTCCAGGCCGGCCCAGCTGCGCAGCACGTACTGAAAGCTCAGCCCGAAAATCGCCGCGCACACCGGCAGCAGCAGGAACAGCGTCCCCAGCACATTGACCAGCGCCCGCTTGCGGGGGCTGAAATGCTGGTAAAACACGTCCACCCGCACATGCTCGTCCAGGGCCAGGGCGTAGGCGGCGCCCAGCATGAACAGAGAGCCGTGCAAATAAATGAGGCTCTCCTGAAGGGCGATACTGCCGATGCCGAACCCGTAGCGCAGCACCACCACCAGCACCATCAGCAGCACCATGGCCAGGGAAAACCAGGCGCACAGATGCCCCACGCCGCAGGTGAAGGCGGTCAGGCGCTGTTGCCAGCGTTTCAGGAGCTGCAGGCGTTGTCGGGTCAAAATAGCCTCGCCGGGGGTGTCCGATGCGGCGCGATTATACGGGTGATGGGCGCCGGGGTCAGCAAAACCGGGCCCCCGGGCGTCCCGGGCGCCGTGGTGCGGGTGCGCAAAGAGTCCGGTTTATGTAATGTTGCTGTCACATATCGCCTCTAGCATGCGTCATGCCTGAAGAGAAGAAGCCGGGTTGAGACCAACGCCGGCGCCATGCAACCAGGAGGCTAACAGTGAAATTTCAAATGAAAGCGACTCTCGTCGGCGCCGCCGCCGCCGTGGCCCTCGCCAGCGCCCCGGCCACCGCGATCGCCCGTGACACCATTTCCATCGTGGGTTCCTCCACGGTATACCCGTTCGCCACCACCGTGGCCGAGCGCTTCGGTCGTAGCGGCAACCCGACGCCGAAGATCGAATCCACCGGTTCCGGCGGCGGCCTGAAGCTGTTCTGCCAGGGCATCGGCACCGAGAACCCGGACATCACCAACGCATCCCGCCGGATGAAGGCGTCCGAGTTCGAGATGTGCCAGAAGAACGGCGTTAAAGAGATCACCGAAGTCGTGGTCGGCTATGACGGCATCGTTATCGCCAACTCCGTGGAAGGCGAGAAGGTCGACCTGTCCAAGCGCGACATCTTCCTGGCGCTGGGCAAGGAAGTGCCGGATCCGAAGGGCGGCGAGAAGCTGGTGCCCAACCCGTACAAGACCTGGAACGAAGTGAACTCGGACCTGCCGAACACCAAAATCGAAGTGCTGGGCCCGCCGCCCACCTCCGGTACCCGTGACGCGTTCAACGAGCTGGCCATCGAAGGCGGTTGCAAAACCTTCGACTGGATCGCCGCCATCAAGAAAGAAGACAAGTCCAAGTACAAGTCCATCTGCCGCAGCATCCGTGAAGACGGCGCCTACGTGGAAGCCGGTGAGAACGATAACCTGATCGTGCAGAAGCTGGGTTCCAACCCGCAGGCGCTGGGCGTATTCGGCTACTCCTTCCTGGATCAGAACCGTGGCAAGGTACAGGCCGCCACCATCGAAGGCGTTGAGCCGCAGATGGAAACCATCGCCAGCGGCGATTACCCGGTATCCCGCTCCCTGTTCTTCTACGTGAAGAAAGCGCACGTGGGCGTGGTACCCGGCATCGAAGGCTACATCAAGGAATTCACCAGCGAACGCGCCTGGGGCCCGGACGGCTACCTGGTCGACAAAGGTATGATTCCGCTGCCGGACGACATGCGCGCCAAGATGGCCAAGCAGGCACAAAGCCTGAAGAGCATGACCGGTAAGGAACTGTAAGACAGGACGTGGGCTTACGCAGGGACGCGTAACGAACCAAGCCCGGTGACGCTGAGTCACCGGGCTTTCTTCGCCCCGGCGGGGCGCGGATAAACCCGGTTTTTTCTCTCAAACCTCAGGTTTGCGCGAGAAAATCATCCACTCGGAGTTGTTGGCATGCAAACAGGCAACCTGTTGTTGCTGCTGGTCGCCATGGTGGCGGCGGCCTACTACATAGGCTGGCAAAAATCCCTGGCCCAGGCGCGGCCTTTGGGGGGAATACGCCACCTTGAGTCGCTGCCCTTCTACTACGCGATGCGGGCGGCACTGTGGTGCGCGATCCCGGCGCTGGTGGTACTGGGCACCTGGCTGATCTTCGACGACGCCATTATCCAAAGCACGGTGATGCTGAGTCTGCCGGAGGACGTCCGTCCGGCCACCGAAGGCGGTCGGGGCCTGCTGCTCAGCCAGATTCAGAACGTCGCCAGCGGCGCCCTGGCGGCGGATTCGGTGCGCCCCGAGATCGCCGGCGCCGCCGAGTTGCTGCGCGGGCTGCGCGGCACCAACACCATGGCGCTGACGGTGGTCTTTATCGTCGTCGCCATGCTCGGCGGCGCCTGGGGCTGGCTGAAGATCGCGCCGCAACTGCGCGCCCGCCAGCAGGTGGAAAAGATCCTGCGGGTGCTGTTCATGCTGTGCGCGCTGGTGGCGATCATGACCACCGTCGGCATTGTCATGTCGGTGCTGTTCGAGTCGATCCGTTTCTTCGGTCAGGTGTCGCCGGTGGACTTCCTGTTCGGCACCCAGTGGAGCCCGCAGACCGCTCTGCGCGCCGACCAGGTGGCCTCCGAAGGCGCCTTCGGCGCCATCCCGCTGTTCATGGGCACGCTGCTGATCTCGGCCATCGCGCTGCTGGTGGCGGTGCCGGTGGGCCTGATGTCGGCCATCTACCTGGCCGAATACGCCCACGCCAAGGTGCGCGCCGTGGCCAAGCCGTTGCTGGAGATCCTCGCCGGTGTGCCGACCGTGGTCTACGGCTTCTTCGCCGCCCTGACCGTGGCGCCGTTCATCCGTGACGTGGGTGAAAGCATCGGGCTGGACGTGGCCTCCGAATCCGCGCTGGCCGCCGGTCTGGTGATGGGCGTGATGATTATTCCCTTCGTCTCCTCGATTTCCGATGACGTGATTACCGCCGTGCCCCAGGTGATGCGTGACGGCTCCCTGGGTTTGGGTGCCACCAAGTCCGAGACCATTCGCAAGGTGGTCTTCCCGGCCGCGCTGCCGGGCATCATGGGCGGCATTCTGCTGGCCGCGTCCCGCGCCATCGGCGAAACCATGATCGTGGTGATGGCGGCGGGCCTTGCCGCCAACCTGACGGTGAACCCGCTGGAAGCGGTCACCACCGTTACCGTGCAGATCGTCACCCTGCTTACCGGTGACCAGGAGTTTGACAGCGCCAAGACGCTGGCCGCCTTCGCGCTCGGTCTGATGCTGTTCATTACCACCCTGGTGCTCAATGTGGTCGCGCTGCACATCGTCAAGAAATACCGGGAGCAGTACGAATGAACCGACTGACAATCCACCGGGAGGCGGCGTAATGAGCGAGACCACGGCGAAAGTACGTAAAAGCCTGGCGCGGCGTTATCGGCAGGAGAAGCGTTTCCAGGCTTACGGCATTCTGTCCATCGGTGTCGGCCTGCTGGCGCTGCTGATTCTGTTCACCGACATTATCGGCAAGGGCCACAGCGCCTTCTTCGAGCACTACATCCAGCTGGAAATCAGCCTCGACCGGGACGTGCTCGGCGTGGATGACGCCAGCGACGACGAGCAGCTCAATTACGCCAATTTCGGTGGCGTCATCAAGGAAGCGCTGCGCGAGCGCTTTCCCGGTGTCGACGACCGTCAGCAGCAACGCCAGCTCTATGCCCTGGTGAGCAGCGGCGCCAGCTACAACCTGCGCGACGAGCTGAAAGCCGACCCCAGCCTGCTGGGTGGCACCCGCAACCTCTGGTTGCTGGCCGACGACGATGTCGACCTGTATCTGAAAACATCCGAGAAAAAGCGGCCCGAGGCCCGTCTCGGCGATCAGCAGAAGCAGTGGATCGAAGATCTGGAAGCGGCCGGTGATACGGAAAAGCGTTTCAACGCCTCGTTCTTCTCCCACGGTGATTCCCGCGAGCCGGAGCTGGCCGGTATCGGCAGCGCCATTGTCGGCTCCTTCTTCACCATGCTCGTCACGCTCTGCCTGTCCTTCCCGATCGGCGTGGCGGCGGCGATCTATCTGGAAGAGTTCGCGCCGCGCAATAAATTCACCGATTTCATCGAAGTGAACATCAACAACCTGGCGGCGGTGCCGTCGATTATCTTCGGTCTGCTGGGTCTGGCGATCTTTATCAATCTGTTCGGGTTGCCCCGTTCGGTGCCGCTGCTGGGCGGTCTGGTGCTGACGCTGATGACGCTGCCGACCATCATTATCACCAGCCGCGCCGCGATCAAGACCGTGCCGCCCTCAGTGCGCGAAGGGGCCCTGGCCCTGGGCGCGTCGAAGATGCAGGTGGTGCTGCACCATGTGCTGCCGCTGGCGCTGCCGGGCATGCTGACCGGCTCGATCATCGGCATGGCCCAGGCACTGGGTGAAACCGCGCCGCTGCTGTTGATCGGCATGGTCGCCTTTATCGTCGACATTCCCGGTGGCCCCACTGACCCGGCCACGGTATTGCCGGTGCAGATTTATCTGTGGGCGGACAGCCCCGAGCAGTCCTTCGTGGCCATGACATCGGCGGCGATCATGGTCCTGCTCGCCTTCCTGATCACCATGAACACGCTGGCGGTGGTACTGCGCAAGCGCCTTGAGCGCCGTTGGTAAGGAGAGGAACATGGATACCGCACGAGAACTGGACAACCGCAACCGCGCCGATGATGATGCGGCGAAGCCCTTGATCGACGTGGAAGAAAGGTCAATGCAGGATACTCCCTACCCGGAAAAAACCGTGGGTAAGCCGTTCGTGGACGCGCCCAAGATGAAGCTGCGCCACGTGAACGTGTTTTACGCCGACAATCAGGCGATCCATGACGTCAGCCTGGATATCGGCAAGAACGAAGTGATTTCCCTGATCGGTCCTTCCGGTTGCGGTAAATCCACCTTCCTGCGGTCGCTTAACCGCATGAACGACACCATTGATATCTGCCGGGTGAAAGGCGAGCTGCACCTGGACGATCAGGACCTCTACGACCCCAAGCTGGACGTGGTGGAACTGCGCGCCCGGGTCGGCATGGTGTTCCAGAAGCCCAACCCGTTCCCCAAGTCGATCTACGACAACGTGGCCTACGGCCCGCGGCTGCACGGTCTGGCGGACAAAAAATACGATCTTGATGAAATCGTCGAGAACAGCCTGCGCAGCGCCGGCCTCTGGAACGAGGTGAAGGACCGTCTGCACTCTTCCGGCACCGGCCTCTCCGGTGGCCAGCAGCAGCGTCTGTGTATCGCCCGCACCATCGCGGTGAGCCCGGAAGTGGTGCTGATGGACGAGCCCTGTTCGGCGCTGGACCCGATCGCCACCGCCAAGATCGAAGAGCTGATCGACGAGCTCTCCGAGTCCTACACCATCGCCATCGTCACCCACTCCATGCAGCAGGCCGCGCGCGTGTCCCACCGCACCGCCTACTTCCACCTGGGGCGGCTGATCGAGGTCAACGACACCGAAACCGTATTCACCAAGCCGGAGCACGAGCTCACGGAAGCCTACATCACCGGCCGCTTCGGCTAAGGCCAACGGGTCCAAGGAGAGACAATATGGATCGCATGCATTTTGGTCAGCACAGCTCCTCGCAATTCAACGAGGCGCTGGAATCCATCCGCAACCATCTGATGGAGATGGGCGGCCTGGTGGAAAAACAGGTAGTGGACGCGCTGGAAGCGCTGCTGCACGCCGACTCCGCCCTGGCGGAAAAAGTGCTTACCACGGAAGACCGGGTCGACGACCTGGAAATCCAGATCGACGAAGAGTGCGCCCGCGTACTGGCGCTGCGCCAGCCGGCGGCCTCGGACCTGCGGCTGATCATCGCCGTGTCCAAGGCGGTGTCGGACCTGGAGCGCATCGGCGACGAGTCCGCCAAGATCGCCGCCATGGCGCTGCAACTGGCCGAGGACGGTGAATCACCGCGCGGCTACGTGGAAGTCCGGCACATCGGCAACCACGTGCGCAACATGCTGCGCGACGCCCTCGACGCCTTCGCCCGCTTCGACGCCGACAAGGCCGTGGAAGTGGCCGCCGAGGACAGCGAAGTGGACCTGGAGTACCGCTCCGCCATGCGCGCCCTGGTGACCTTCATGATGGAAGACCCGCGCGCCATCTCCCGGGTGCTCAACATCATCTGGTCCCTGCGCGCCCTGGAGCGCATCGGCGACCACGCCCGCAACATCGGCGAGCAGGTGATCTTCCTGGTCAAAGGCACCGACGTGCGCCACATCTCCATCGACGAAATGGAAAAAGAAGTCCGCAAAAAGGACTAACCCCTGTCCGGGCCCGCGATGAATGCGGGCCTTGTGGAAGCGTCCTGTAGGAGCGGCCTGTGGGAGCGGGCCCCGCCCGCGAAAGGGCGGCTACGCCGCCCGGCAGGATCCCAGAGACCTTGATAAAGACGTTTGTTTCCTCCAATATATCCGTAATTCCGAATATACGAATATAGGCAAGCCACCCATGGCCACCACCCTCTCCGCCACCAAACTCTGCAAATGCCTCGGCGACGACCTGCGCCTGAGCCTGGTCTGCCTGATGGACGTGCAGCGCGAGATCTGCGTCTGCGATCTGGTGGACGCGCTGGACGCCCCCCAGTCCACCATTTCCCGGCATCTGGCTCAGCTTCGCCAGTGCGAACTGGTGGTGGCGCGCCGGCAGGGCACCTGGATGCATTACCGCCTTAACCCCGAGTTACCGGAGTGGGCACTCACTGTCATCGAAACCCTGGCCGAGCCGGCCCGGACACAACTGGGCCTGCGCACACCGGCGCCGGTCTGCTGTTAATGGAGACTCCCATGGAACTGCCCCTGAACGTGCTGTTTCTGTGTACCGGCAACTCCTGCCGGTCGATTCTCGGCGAAGCGCTCGCCAACCACCTCGGCGAAGGCCGCATCCGCGCCCGCAGCGCCGGCAGCCAGCCCACCGGGCAGGTGCACCCGCGTGCCCTGGCGGTGCTGGAACGCCACGGCGTGCCGGTGGACCAGCCCGCCTCCAAGTCCATGGACGATCTGGAAGGCCAGCGCTTCGACGTGATCATTACGGTGTGCGACGCCGCCGCCGGCGAGGCCTGCCCGGTGTGGCTGTCCGAGGCCGCCAAGGTGCACTGGGGCATCCCCGATCCGGCCGGCGCCGAGGGCAGCGACGACGAAATCGACGCCGTCTTTGAGCGCACCTACCAGCGTCTGCGCCAGCGCCTGGAAAAGCTGGCGGCACTGGACCTCGCCGCCACCACGCCGCTCGGCCTGGTCGCCTCCATGCAGAAGATCCACCGCGAGCTGGGTCAGGAATAAAGGATCGCAATCGATGCCGTTTTTTGAGCGTTTTCTCAGCGTCTGGGTGGGGCTGGCGATCGTCGCCGGCGTCGCCCTCGGACTGGCGGTGCCGGGCCTGTTCCAGGCGGTGGCCGCCTTCGAGGTAGCCCATGTGAACCTGGCGGTGGCGGTGTTCATCTGGGTGATGATCTACCCGATGATGATCCAGATCGACTTCGCCGCCATGAAGCGCGTCGGCGACAAGCCCAAGGGCCTGCTGCTCACCCTGGTGGTGAACTGGCTGATCAAGCCGTTCACCATGGCGGCGCTGGGCTGGCTGTTCTTCAAGGTGCTGTTCGCCGACATGGTGGACCCGCAGACCGGCAGCGAGTACATCGCCGGCATGATCCTGCTGGGCGTGGCGCCGTGCACCGCCATGGTGTTCGTGTGGAGCCACCTCACCAAGGGCGACGCCAACTACACCCTGGTGCAGGTGTCGGTGAACGACGTCATCATGGTATTCGCCTTCGCCCCCATCGCCGCGCTGTTGCTGGGCGTCAGCGACATCACCGTGCCCTGGGACACCCTGGTGCTGTCCACCGTACTGTACGTACTGCTGCCGCTGGTGGCCGGGGCGCTCACCCGGCGCTGGCTGAGCGGTCGCGGCGGCGAAAAAGCGGTGGACGATTTCGTCCACACCCTCAAGCCGGTGAGCATCCTCGGTCTGTTGGCCACGGTGGTGCTGCTGTTCGGCTTCCAGGCGGAAACCATCCTCGCCAAGCCCCAGGCCATTGTGCTGATCGCCATTCCGCTGCTGATTCAGACCTACGGCATCTTCCTGGTCGCCTTCGTCGCCGCCCGCTGGCTGCGCCTGCCCCACAACGTGGCCGGTCCGGCCTGCCTGATCGGCACCTCCAACTTCTTCGAGCTGGCGGTGGCGGTGTCGATCAGCCTGTTCGGGCTGTCCTCCGGCGCCGCCCTCGCCACGGTGGTGGGCGTGCTGGTGGAGGTGCCGGTGATGTTGTCGCTGGTGGCCATCGTTAACCGTACCAAGCACTGGTTTGAGGACGGCGGTGAGCAGTGAACAGTTAAGAGTGAACAGTTAATAGTTAATAGCTAAAACCAACAGCGCTGAAGTTATCGCCATGACAGACCTTTTTAATCTCGACGACAACTGCTTCCAGGTTCCCGGCGTTGACCGCGTGTTCCAGGATCAGCCGTCCACTCACAAACCCCGGATTCTGTTGCTTTACGGGTCCCTGCGGGCGCGCTCGTTCAGCCGTCTGGCGGTGGAGGAGGCGGCACGCCTGTTGGAGGCCATGGGCGCCGAAACGCGGATTTTCGACCCGCGCGGGCTGCCGCTGCCGGACGCCGAGCCGGCGGAGCACCCCAAGGTCCAGGAACTGCGCGAGCTGGCGCAGTGGTCCGAAGGCATGGTGTGGTGCTCGCCGGAGCGCCACGGCGCCATGACCGGCATCATGAAGGCGCAGATCGACTGGATTCCGCTGGCGCTGGGCGGCGTGCGCCCGACCCAGGGCAAAACCCTGGCGGTGATGCAGGTGAGCGGCGGCTCGCAGTCGTTCAACACCGTCAATCACCTGCGCGTGCTGGGCCGCTGGATGCGCATGGTGACCATCCCCAATCAGTCGTCGGTGCCCAAGGCGTTCCTGGAATTCGACGACAACGACCGCATGAAGCCGTCCCCCTACTATGATCGTATAGTCGACGTCATGGAGGAGCTGGTGAAATTCACCCTGCTGGTCCGTGATCGCAGCGACTACCTCACCGATCGATACTCCGAACGCAAGGAGAGCGCGGAAGAGGTGTCCCGCCGGGTCAATCAGCGCACCATGTAAGCCCGTACCTGGCCAAAAGGGGAAGCCATGCCCGCCGAAACCCTGTCCCGCTTCCCCCTGGCGGTGATTGTCGCCGCCCAGTTTCTGGGCACCTCGCTGTGGTTCAGCGTTAACGGCGTGGGGCTGTCCCTGGGCCAGGAACTGGGGCTCACCGAGACCGACCTGGGGCGCCTCACCATCGCCACCCAGGCGGGCTTTATCCTCGGCACCCTGGCGCTGGCGGCCACCGGCCTGGCCGACCGCTTCCGCGCCAGCCGGGTGTTCGCGGTGGCGGCGGTCCTGGGCGCGCTGGTTAACGGCGCCTTCGTGCTGGTGGCCTGGCAGCCGTCGGCGGCGCTGGTGATGCGCTTCGCCACCGGGCTCTGTCTGGCCGGTGTTTACCCCCTGGGCATGAAGCTGGTGATCAGCTGGACACCGCGTCACACCGGCGCCGCCCTGGCCTGGCTGGTGGGCATGCTGACCCTGGGCACGGCCGTGCCGCATCTGTTGCGCGGCGCCACCCTGGGCCTGTCCTGGCAGTGGCCGCTGCTCACCGCCTCGCTGCTGGCGCTGGTGGCGGCGTGGCTGATCCGCGCCCTGGGCGACGGCCCCCATCTGCCGCCGCCCGGCCGGAAGAAGCCGCTGCGGGAAGGCTTCGCCGCCTTCGCCAGTGGCGATTTCCGCGCCGCCGCCCTGGGCTACTTCGGCCACTGCTGGGAGCTCTATGCGTTCTGGACGCTGACACCGCTGCTGGTGGCCCGGGAGCTGCAGCGCCTGGGCGCCGATCAGGCGCTGGTGCCGTGGCTGGCGTTCCTGGTGATCGCTTTGGGGCTGGTGGGCTGTGTTTATGGCGGTCGTGTCAGCCGCGGGCGCGGCAGCCTGTGGGTGGCGAGGGCGGCGCTGGCCGTATCCGGCCTGCTGTGCCTGGTCTATCCGCTGCTGGGAAGTCTGTCCCCTTTTCTACTGCTGGCGCTGTTGCTGCTGTGGGGCTTCACGGTGATCGCCGATTCGCCGCAGCTTTCCGCCCTGGCCGCCGCCACCGCGCCCCGGGACCGGGTCGGCTCGACCCTGGCGGTGATGAACGCCATCGGCTTCGCGCTCACCATTCCGGCGATCTTCCTGGTCTCTGAGTTCTGGTCGGCGCTGGATCTGCGCGTCGCCTGGCTGCTGTTGCCGGGGCCGGTGGTGGGGCTGTTCTACCTGTGCCGGGCGCGGCTATAGCTGGGATTCCAGCGCCACCGCCACACTTTCCCCGTCGTCCCCCAGCCACAGCTGCCCGTCCTGGATCATGGCGTTCAGGCGCATCTGGCGGTGGGCCAGGGACGCCAGCGCCGCTTCGGTTTCCGGCATCACGCGCAGCACGGTGAGGTTGTCGAAACGGTCCAGCTTGCGGCCCAGGGCCTCGCGCCAGGCCAGCGGCGCCTGGCGGCCGTAGGTGTAGACCACCACGGCATCGGCCAGGCCGCAGGCCTTGCGCAGCCGCTTCTCATCCGGCATGCCCAGCTCGATCCACTCTTCCAGGGTGCCGTTGGGGTGGTGCCGCCACAGATCCGGCTCGTCGGTGGACGACAGGCCCCGGGTGAAGCTCAGGTCCTCGTGGGCGTGGCGGGCGAAGGCCATCAGCCGCAGCATCATGCGCGCCTCGGTTTCCGAGGGGTGCAGCGCCACCGTCAGGTTATGGGTGGCGTAGTAATCCCGGTCCATATCCGAAACGGTGAGCTCGGCTTTGTAGATGGTGGCGGTAAGGGCCATGGCATAGCTCGCTGTGATTCGCGGTCAGATCAACGCCCAGACGCCGAAGGCGATGAACAGCGCCGCGCTGATCCGGTGGGCCCAGGTCTCGAAACGCTCGCCGGCGAGGCGGTGGGCCACCCAGATCACCGGCAGGTTGGCGGCGATCATACCCGCTGTGGTGCCGAGAAGCACCGGCCAGAACTCCTGAAAGCGCACCGCCAGGGCCACGGTGGCCACCTGGGTCTTGTCGCCGATCTCGGCGATGAAGAACAGGATCAGGCTGGTCAGGAAAGGCCCGAAGCGGACGCTCTCGTCCACGCCCTCGTCCTTATCCGGGATCAGCATCCACAGCCCCAGGGCGATAAAACTGCCACCCAGAATCCAGGTCAGCCAGTCCGCCGGAATGGCATCGGCCAGCCAGTCGCCGAACCAGACACTGAGGCCGTGGTTGATCAGCGTGGCGACCACCACGCCGGCGAGGATCGGCCAGGGCTTGCGGAACCGGCACACCAGCGCCAGCGACAGTAACTGGGTTTTATCGCCGATTTCGCCCAGGGCGACCAGCAGCGTGGAAGAGACAAAAGCGTCCAACGGAAAACCTTACAGGGGCGGGACCGAACGATTACCAGAGACACTGCCCACCGATCCCGCCCCCGCGGAATGCAGACAATGTCTCAGGTCTCGTCGATCCATCCGCCGATGCGGCGGAGGACACGGCCACCATGCGCATTGAGGCGCAAATATGTTGACGACCGTCCAGGGTGGGAACCCGGGTGACTACTCCCCCAAGACGGCGGAAACCTTAGCCGCGGCAGGGATTTAAATCAAGCGCCGAACAGCCAGCCGCTGATCAGCCGCCCCGGTGCCAGGGCACCCAGCCCGGCGCCCACCAGCCCCAGATAGGCGCCCACCAGGAAATTACGGTGCGTATCCAGGCGCCGGCGGCGCACCGCCAGCATCGAGATCACCAGGCACACCAGGGTCCACACGGACAGCAGATGTATCACGCTGAACGGCCCCAGCAGCGCCAGGCCGCCGCTCAGCCAGAACGACGACACCGCCGTGACCACCATGGCCAGCACCCACGACCAGCCGAGCCAGCGGTGCCGCCGCGACCCCTTCGCGGACAGCAACTGCACGACACCGAAGACCAGCGCCCAGAGCGCCGCGACGAGATGAATCCAGACCGCCACCATCACTTTTCTCCCCCGGCGGGCTGGGCCCGTACCGGCTTAATGTGTATGCTGTGAACATAAGATAGAAAAGGATGTGTACAGTGTCAACATCAAACAAGGACCCCTCTCCGGACCGCTACCACCACGGTGATCTGCGCCGGGCCCTGGTGGACGAGGCCCTGGTGCTGCTGGCGGAAAGCGGCGACGGCGGCTTCAGCCTGCGCGAGCTGGCCCGCCGGGTGGGCGTCACCGCCAACGCCAGCTACCGCCATTTCGCCAACAAGGACGCGCTGCTGCAGGCGCTGGCGTCGGAGGGGTTCCGGCGCCTCAGCGCCGCCCAGCGCGAGGCCGAAGCGCGGGCGGAGGGCGACGAAAAACTGCTGGCCGGGGGGCGCAGCTATATTCGCTTCGCCCACGCCAACCCGGCGCTGTTCCGCTTGATGTTCAGCGTGATTCCGCCGCACCGCCGCGAAGACGAGCTGCGCGAGGCCTCGCGGGCGGCGTTCGAGACCCTGCGCCAGGCGGTGTCGCGTGGCTGGCCCGGCGGCGAGCCGGACCCGGACAGCGTGACCCGGGCGGCGCTGCGCGCCTGGGCGCTGGTGCACGGGTTGGGGCAGTTGCTGCTGGACGGTCAGCTGGACTGGCTGGAGGAGGACCCGCTGGGGCTGGCGGAGGCGGTGCTGGCGGACACCGTCTAGCGCTATACTGCCGGCCCGCGCCAGGCCCACGTCAGGAGAGCCCATGAGCGACGACCGCTTTCTCGATATCGAAACCAAACTGGCCTACCAGGAAGACCTGGTGGCCAGCCTCAATCAGATCGTCAGTGACCAGCAGCGCAAGCTCGACGAGCTGGAAGCCGCCTACCGCAAACTGGTGGACCGGGTGGTGGAGCAGAGCGAGGAGCTCGCCGCCCTGCGCATCGAGGACGCCCCGCCGCCGCACTATTAAAACGCCGGCGGACGGTCAGCCGCTGGCCAGGGCGGTGGGCTTGCTGACCAGCCGGCTGGCGGGGAAATGGCAGGTGAAGTTGCTGCCGCTGCCGAGCTCGCTTTTGATCTCCAGCTTGCCGTTATGGCGGATCATCACGTGCTTGACGATGGCCAGCCCCAGGCCGGTGCCGCCGGTCTGGGTGACGCGGCTGTTGTCCGGGCGGTAAAAGCGCTCGGTGAGGCGGGGGATGTGCGCCGGGTCGATGCCGATGCCGTTATCGCGCACCGAAAGGTGGGCGCCGTCGGCGTCCTGCCACCAGTGAATGCGGATCACGCCGTGGGCGGGGGTGTACTTCACCGCGTTGACGATCAGGTTGCCGAAGGCGCTTTCCAGCTCCGCCGGGTTGGCGATCAGACGGGCGTTTTCCGGCACGTCCAGCTCGATGGTCTGCTGCTTCTCCGGCGCCAGCGCCAGGGCGCTTTCGCGCATGCGCTGCAGCATGCCGTGCACCGCCACCGCCTGTTGCAGGTTGTCCGCCTCGGTGTTCTCCAGCCGTGACAGCAGCAACAGGTCCTGCACCAGCGCCTCCATGCGCTGGCTCTGGGCGTCCATTTGCGTCAGCGCCCGGCGCAGCCGGGTCTGCTCCTCGGGCACCGTGTCGAGCAGCGTTTCCAGGTAGCCCTTGAGCACCGTGAGCGGCGTTTTCAGCTCATGGCTGACGTTGGCCACGAAATCCTTGCGCATCTGTTCCAGGTGGTGAATGCGGGTCACGTCCCGGGCCAGAATCAGCTGGTCGCCGACGCCGAACTCGGTGATGCGCAATTGCAGGATGCGGTTGTCGTCCACCGGCGAGGGGATCTCCAGCGGTTCGCGGAAATCGCCCTGGGTCAGGTAGTCGGTGAAACGCGGATGGCGGATCAGGTTGGTGAGCGGCTGGCCCAGGTCCTTGTCGGCGCGGAAGCCCAGATGCCGGCCGGCGGCGTGGTTCCAGTATTCCAGGTAGCCGTGCTGGTCGATCAGCACCACCACGTCCTCCAGGGCGTTCACCGACTGCTGGGCGCGCACGATGATGCTCTGCAGGTTGTCCTGGGCGCGCCGTTCTTTCTGGAAAAGGTGCTCCAGGCGGGTGTAGAACTCACCCCAGAGGCCGACGCTGTCCGGCGGTTCGGTGTGCTCCTCGCGCACCAGCCAGGCGTACAGGGCGAACAGCTGCCGGGTGCTCCAAATGATGTACAGCGACAGGCCCGCCACCAGCGGCCAGATGCTGCGCAGGGCCAGACAAACCGCCACGGACACCGCCACCAGGATGACGATGCGGTTCACTTCCTTGCCGAGACTGGCTTTCATGCCCGCCGGATCTTTCATTCACCGCCCTTCCGGCTCCGTTGGTCCGCGTCGCGGACCCGATCATTATGACGCCTGACTGGACTTCACCGAGAACCGGTAACCGGTCCCGCGCACCGTCTGGATGAAACCATCGAACCCGTGCGGCGACAACGCCTTGCGCAGGCGCCGGATGTGCACGTCGATGGTACGGTCTTCCACGTAGACGTTGGCGCCCCACACCTGGTCCAGCAACTGGGTGCGCGAGTAGGCCCGCTCCTGGTGGCTCATAAAGAACTCCAGCAGGCGGTATTCCGTGGGGCCCATGTCCACCGGGTCGCCGTTGGCGCTGATCCGGTGGCTCACCGGGTCCAGGCACAGGCCTTCCACGTCGATGGCTTTCTCCGCCGCCACCACCGAGGTGCGGCGCAGCACCGCCTTGATGCGCGAGATCAGCTCGCGGGTGGAAAACGGCTTGGTGATGTAGTCGTCGGCGCCCACGTCCAGGCCCTGGATCTTGTTGTCCTCTTCGCTCTTCGCCGTAAGCATGATGATCGGCACTTCGGCGGTGGCGTCCTCGCGCTTGAGGCGCCGGGCCAGCTCAATACCGCTCACCGACGGCAACATCCAGTCCAGCAGCACCAGGTCCGGTCGCTCGTCGACAATGTACTCGTGGGCGCGCTGGGCGTTGTCCGCCTCCAGCACGTCGAAATCCGCCAGCTCCAGCGCCACCGCCACCATTTCGCGGATCGCGGGTTCGTCGTCAACAATCAGAATTCGATTACGGGACATGGCTTATTCTCAGGGGTTGCCCATT
The DNA here is from genome assembly GCF_964221125.1 of Alloalcanivorax sp. Classification (NCBI taxonomy): domain Bacteria; kingdom Pseudomonadati; phylum Pseudomonadota; class Gammaproteobacteria; order Oceanospirillales; family Alcanivoracaceae; genus Alloalcanivorax; species Alloalcanivorax sp. The sequence continues at coordinate 7,436 of NZ_CAXPXK010000074.1, read as the reverse complement.
TAAGTGCCCCTATTACATTGCCTTTTTATGACATGATGATGACAACTTTGCACGCTTCTCGCGGCGGCGGCGACCCCGCCGCCCGCGATCACGGGCCGGGCGCGGCCAGCAGGTAATGAAAATAAAGTCCTGCGAATACGCTGGCCCCGGCCCAGTGGTTGCTTAGAAAAGCGTGGAAGCAGGGCCAGGGCTCGCGGTAGCGGATGCGCCACTGCTGATGGGCGAAGCCCGCCGCCATGCCGGCCAGGCCCAGATACCAGGGCCAGGTGAAGCCCAGCCGCTGGCCGAGCACCCACAGCGCCACCAGGGTCAGCACCTGCAGCGCGCCGACCATCACCTTGTCCAGATCACCGAACAGGATGGCGGTGCTTTTAATGCCCACCTTGAGATCGTCTTCCCGGTCGCACATGGCGTATTCGGTGTCGTAGGCCACGGTCCACAGCAGGTTGGTGGTGAACAGCAGCCAGGCGATTTCCGGCACGCTCTCGGTCTCGGCGGCGAACGCCATGGGAATCGCCCAGCTGAAGGCGGCGCCCAGGAACAGCTGCGGCAGATAGGTAAAGCGCTTGGTGAAGGGGTACAGCACCGCCAGCCCCAGGCCGCCGAACGACAGCACCAGGGTGAAACGGTTGAGGCACAGCACCAGGCCCAGCGCGATCAGCCCCAGGGCGGCGAACAGCATCAGCGCCTGGCGGGCGGACAGGGCGCCGGTGGCCAGCGGCCGGCCCCGGGTGCGCGTGACATGACCGTCGAAGTCGCGGTCGGCGAAATCGTTGATCACGCAGCCGGCGGCGCGCATCACGAACACCCCCAGCACGAAAATGACGATGTGTTTGAGGCTGGGTGTGCCGCCGCCGGCGATCCACAGCGCCCACAGGGTGGGCCACATCAGCAGCATGCTGCCGATCGGCCGGTCCAGGCGCATTAGCTGGATCCAGGGCCAGAGAGCGGGGTAGCGGTGTTCCACGAAAGCCAGCATAGGCGTCCTCAGCGATCCATGTCCTCGACCCGCCGCCACAGCGCGGGCAGGAAGTGCTCGGCCACCAGCAAGGGCCGGCCGCGCTTGATGAACCGGGATTGTCGCCCCCAGCAGGGCGTCTGGCCAGAGGGGGCGGCGCCGTGGCGCACCCAGACCCGGTCACGGCGCGCCATGGGCCGCCGGTACAGCTCGCTGCCCAGCGAGCGGCTGCCCATGTGCGCCAGGCCGCGGTTGGGTCCTCGCAAGCTGGCCAGCGGCAGCACGCTGCGCGCCTCCACCATCGGCTCCTCGTCCACCAGCAGGGTGACTTCCCGCACCAGGGCGCGGCCACGGCCGATGCGGCCCAGCAGCTGCTGCTCGGCGAGGGTGGGGCGAATAATGCGGTCTTCACGGGGTACCACCCGGAAGGCGCCGTACAGGCGCAGGCGGGCGGTCAGGGAGCCGGGGTCGGCCAGCCAGTCGCGCACCAGCGGCGGCAGGCTGAGCTGTTCCTGGGGACGCCAGCGGGCGTCGGCGCGCATTGCGGTATCGGGCATGGGGACTCGCTTTGCTCGCGCCCGGGGCGCGGGATCTCGAGCGCGCGACTATGGCCCATGAAGCGCGGATCGGCAAGACGTCGGCCGTCGGGCAACGCTACCATTATCCGCTGTCATTGATTTTTCACGCGCCCGTGGATACGTTAGCGGCCCCTGGAAGGGCCCGCGTACCGGGCCCGGCTTCCCCCGACCAGACGAGGTTCAGCATGAAAAAATGGGAATGCGTGGTTTGCGGCTTTATTTACGACGAGGAAGAAGGCCTGCCTGAAGAGGGCATCGAACCCGGCACCAAGTGGGACGACATTCCCGATGACTGGGTGTGCCCGGACTGCGGCGTCGGCAAAGAAGACTTCGAGATGGTGGAAATCTGAAACAGGACACTCCCATGAATCCAATCGTGATCATCGGCTCCGGCCTGGCCGGCTTCAACACGGTCAAGGAATTCCGCAAGCTGGATAAAGAGACGCCGGTGGTGGTGCTCACCGCCGACGACGGGCGTAATTACTCCAAGCCCATGCTCTCCACCGGCTTCACCAAGGAAAAAACCGCCGATGAGCTGGCCATGGCGACCCCCGAGCAGGTCGCCGAGCAGTTCAACGTGACGGTGCGCACCGGCGTCCACGTGGCCGGCATCGACACCGACAAACAGCGCGTGCTGCTGCCCGATGATCACCTGGATTACAGCAGCCTGGTGCTGGCCCTGGGCGCCGACACCTGGACGCCGCCGCTGGAAGGCGACGCCGTCGGCGAGGTGTTCTCGGTCAACGATCTGATGGATTACGGCCGTTTCCGCCAGGCCCTGGAGGGCAAGCGTGAGGTCACCATTCTCGGCGGCGGCCTGATCGGCTGCGAATTCGCCAACGACCTCTCCAACGGCGGCTTCCAGGTCAACCTGGTGGAGCCCATGGGCCGCTGCCTGCCCATGCTGCTGCCGGAGCCGGCTTCCGCCGCCGTCGGCCGCGGCCTGGAAGACCTGGGTGTGCGTTTCCACTTCGGCCCCCTGGCCAAGGCCGTGCACCACGGCAAGGACAACCCGGACAAGCTGGTCACCGAGCTCTCCGACGGCACCCACCTGGAATCCGACGTGGTGCTCGCCGCCATCGGCCTGCGGCCGCTCATCGGCATCGCCAAGGACGCCGGTTTGAAGACCAACCGGGGCATCGTCACCGACCAGAGCCTGCGCACCAGCGCCGACAACGTCTACGCCCTGGGCGACTGCGCCGAAGTGCAGGGCCATGTGCTGCCCTATGTGCTGCCGCTGATGGCGTCCGCCCGGGCGCTGGCCAAGACCCTGGCCGGCGAGCCGACCCCGGTGAGCTACGGCGTGATGCCGGTGACCATCAAGACGCCGGCCTGCCCGGTGGTGGTGTGCCCGGTGCCCGAAGAGCTGGAAGGCGACTGGGACACCGAGGAAGAGGGCAACACCGTCAAGGCCCTGTTCCGCGACCGCGACGGCAACCTGCGCGGCTACGCCCTCACCGGTGACGCGGTGAAGGAAAAAATGAAGCTCAATAAAGAGCTTCCGGCGCTGATGCCATGAAGTTCCGTCTGATCCTGATGGTCCTGGGCTGGCGACTCGCCTGGCTGGCCGGCCGCGACGAGGGCTTCCGCAAGCAGCTCGCGCACCGCGACGTGGTGATGCAGTGGCGCACCTTCAACGGCGGCGTGGCGCGCTGGTATCACTTCCAGCCGGACCGGGTGACCAGCCGCCGGGGCCTGCACCCGACGCCGTCCGTGACCCTCAATTTCAAGGACGCGGACTACGCGTTCCGCACCCTCAAGGCCTCCGGCAAGAACCAGATGGCGTTCATGGAAGGCATGCAGGCCGGCGACATCAAGGTGGAAGGCGACCCCGGCCACCTGATGTGGTTCATGACCCTGATGAAGTTCATTCTGCCCAAGCGCTGATCCGGTACCACACCCACCCCATCAGCACGCCGCGGCTGGCCATGAACAGATTCATGGCCAGCCACAGGCCGTGATTGCCCCAGCCGCTGGTCAGCCACCAGACCGGAAAGAACAACGCCGTGGCCACCATCATGGTGTTGCGCATCTGCCGGGCCAGGGTGGCGCCCACGAACACGCCGTCCAGCCAGAAGCCGGCGCTGGCGGTGAGCGGCAGCAACAGCATCCAGGGCAGGTAGGTGGTGGCGGTGTCGCGCACCCCCGGCAGGTCGGTGAGCAGGCGGATCAGCGGGCCGCCGCCGGCGACGAAGGCCAGCAGCGCCGCCGCGGCGATGATCAGCGTCCACTTGCCGGTGCCGGCCACCGCCGCGTCCAGGGCGCGCCGGTCACGGCGGCCGGTGGCGTCGCCCACCAGGGCCTCGGCGGCGTTGGCGAAACCGTCCAGGGTATTGCTGAGCAGCAGCAGGAAGGTGATCAGCACCGCGTTGGCGGCCAGCACCGTGTCGCCCAGCCGCGCGCCCTGGGCGGTGAAGAAGAAAAACACCGTCAGCAGCGCCAGGCTGCGGATAAAAATATCCCGGTTCACCGCCAGCAGTTGCAGCATCGGCGCCACCTGTTTGAGCGCGCCCACCGGCAGCGCCCGCCAGGCGGCGCCGAAGATCTCCCGGCGCAGCCAGAACAGCCCGCCGGCCAGACCCAGGTATTCCGACACCGCGCTGGCCACCGCCACGCCGCGCACGTCGAAATGCCACACCTGCACCAGCAGCACATCCAGCAGCACATTGCTGGAGTGCATCAGAACGGTCATTTTCAGCGGCACGCTGGTGCGGTGCAGGCCGATGGCGAAGCCGATCAGCGCGAAATTCCCCAGCGCCGCCGGCGCGCCGAGAATACGGATGCCGATGTATTCCCGCGCCAGCCCCTGCACCTCGTCGCTGCCGCCCAGCAACCACAGCGCCGCGTCGCTGAGCAGCGGCCGCAGCAGGATCAGCGCGCTACCCACCAGCGTCGACAGCAGCAGCGCCCGCAGCAGCACCACCAGGGTGGCCTCACCGGCGCCGCGCGCCTGGGAGGTGAACCCGGTGGTGCCCATGCGCAGGAAGTTGAACGAGAAGTACAGGAACATGAAAACGTTGCTGCCCAGCGCCACCGCCGCCAGATACACCGGCGAGTCCAGATGGCCGACCACGGCGGTGTCCACCAGGCCGAGCAGCGGCGCGGTGATATTGGAGAGCAGCAACGGCCACGCCAGCATCCAGATGCGGCGGTCCAGGGCGGGGTCCTTCGCGATCATGGCTAGGCGTCGGGTCGGCGCAGCAGGGTGAAGCCGAACAACACGGCGGCGGCCACCACGATCGACGGGCCCACCGGGGTGTCCGCGTACCAGCTCATCGCCAGCCCCAGGGACACGGAGGCCAGCCCCAGCAGGCTGGCCAGGGCGGCCATCTGTTCCGGGGTGCGCGACAGGCGGCGGGCACCGGCGGCGGGGATCACCAGCAGCGAGGTGATCAGCAGCACGCCGACGGTACGGATGGCGCCGGCGATCAGCAGCGCCAGCAGCAGCATCAGGATCAGCCGGGTGCGGGTCACCGGCACGCCCTCCACCTGGGCCAGGTCTTCGTTCACGGTGATGCTGAGCAGCGCCCGCCAGTGCCACGCCAGCAGCACCAGAATCAGTACCGCGCCGGCCCACAGCGCCAGCACGTCGCCCCAGTTCACCGCCAGCAGATCGCCGAACAGGTAGGCGAACAGATCCACCTGCACGCTTTTCTGCAGGCTGATGGCGATCACGCCCAGCGCCAGGGTGGTGTGGGCGACGATGCCCAGCAGGGTGTCGCCGGTGATCTGGCGCTGCTGCTGCAGCCCCGCCAGGGCGCCGGCGATGGCCAGGCAGGCCACCACCACGGCGACGTACAGGTTCACGTCCAGGGCCAGGGCCAGGGCCGCGCCCAGCAGGGCGCCGTGGGCCAGGGTGTCGCCGAAGAACGCCATCCGCCGCCAGACCACGAAGGACCCCATGGGGCCGGCCACCAGGGCCACCGCCAGGCCCGCCAGCAGCGCCGGCGCGAGCAGTTCAATCATGGTGGTGGCCCCCCGTGTGCCCGTGGTGGTCGTGGTGCGGGTCGCCGCTCAGGTCATGGTCGTGGTCATGATCGTGGGTGTACACGGCCAGGTTGGGCATGCCGCCGCTGGGGCCGAACAGGCGGTGGTAGGCCGGGTCGCGGCTGACCGCCTCCGGGGTGCCGGAGCAGCACACATGGTGGTGCAGGCACACCACCTGGTCGGTGCGCGCCATCACCAGGTGCAGATCATGGGAAATCAGCAGGATGCCGCAGCCGGTCTCGTCGCGGACCTGGCCGAGCAGACCGTAGAGGGCGTCCTGGCCGGCCACGTCCACGCCCTGGGCGGGCTCGTCGAGCACCAGCAGGTCGGGCTTGCGCAGCAGCGCCCGGGCCAGTAGCACCCGCTGCATTTCGCCGCCGGACAGCCCGCGCACCGCGCGCCGGCGCAGATGGGCCACGCCGGTGCGTTGCAGGGCGTCGCGGCGGGCGCGGGTGCGGCCCGGCGCCGCCAGCCAGAGAAAGCGGTCGACGGTCAGCGGCAGGCTTTCATCCACCTGCAGGTGCTGGGGCATGTAGCCCACGCGCAGGCCCGGGCGGCGCTCCACGCGGCCGCGATCGGGCCGCGCCAGGCCCAGCACCAGCCGCGCCAGGGTGCTCTTGCCGGCGCCGTTGGGGCCGATCAGCGTGGTGATGCGGCCCGGCTCCAGGGTCAGGGAGACGTCGTCGAGCACGCTGTGCGCCCCATACGCCAGGCCGGCGCCGTGCACCGCCACCAAGGTTCCCGTGTCAGCCCGCTGCTGCGACATGTAACAGCCCCCGTTGAACAAAGCGGTGATGATATACTATTTCCCCGGTCAATCGCTTGGGCCCGGCGGCGCCGTTCCGGCTTGACGGCTCGGGCACACTGATTGCACTGACGCTCCCGATGAGCACTTTCACGGTTCCGGACATACCCATGCGATACCTGCTCGTTCCTCTTTTGTTGGCGCTGTGCGCGCCGTTACCGGCGCGTACCCTGGTGGCCAGCGTCGAGCCCCTGGCCATGGTGCTGCGCGACCTATACGGCGACAGCGCCGAGGTGGTCACCCTGCTGGAGGCCAACCAGAACCCGCACAACCCGATGTTGTCGCCGCGCCAGATGCTCACCCTGCGCCGCGCCGACCTGCTGGTGTGGCTGGGCGAGGCGGCGGAGCCGGCGGTGGCCAGCCTGGCGGCGAAACGTGACGGCGACAGCCTGGCGTTGCTGTCGCTGCCCGGCGTCACCCGCCGTGAGGGCGGACACCGCCATGACGGCGAGCACGACCACGGCCACCACCACGAAGCCGGCGAGCTGGACCCGCATCTGTGGCTGGACCCGCGCAATATGGCGCTGCTCGCCAAGGCCCTGGGCGACCGGGATCAATTGCCCGAGGGGCAGCCGGCGGCGTTCCTGGCCGACCTGGAACGGACCGAAACGGCGCTGCGCGAGCGTCTGGCGCCGGTGGCCGACACCCCCTGGCTGACCTTCCACCACCCCTGGGGCTACTTCCAGCAGCGGCTGGAGCTGCGCGCGCCGGTGATCGTCAGCGAGCAGCTCGGCGCCGGCCCCAGCAGCCGTCGCTTCGTGGCGCTGGCGCAGCAGTTGGAAAGCGAACAGGTGCGCTGCGCGATCCTCGAGCCGGAGGCCCAGGCCGACCTGGTGGCGCGCCTGTGCCCGGACTGCCGGCGGGTGGCCCTGGACCCGCTCGGCCGCGACGTCCCCGCCCGTGGCCAGGGCAATGATTACAGCCACTGGCTGAGTGAACGGGTGGCGGCGACGTTCGCCACCTGTCTGGCGCGATGACGCGGGACTGGCCCGGGCGCCGCTTTTTGGCCCGACCGGGTCCATTGAGCCGGCGCGTGAAACCGGTATGCTGATGCGTTTGTCGGGTCAAGGAGAAGGCATGGGGCAGTCGCAGGGTGCGCAAGACGAAT
>NZ_CAXPXK010000073.1:0-5465 GCF_964221125.1 Alloalcanivorax sp. | reverse complement strand
CCAGATCGCCCCAGCCCTGGATGTCCTTGGGGTTGCCCTTGCGCACCAGGAAGGCGGTGGTGGAGTAGTACGGGCTGGCGTTGTTGGGCAGCCGCTGGTTCCAGTCCTCGGGAATCAGGTTGCCCTTCTCGTGCAGCACGTTGACATCGGTGACCTGGTTGAACGTCACCACGTCCGCTTCCAACCCCTGGAGGATGGCACGGGCCTGCTTGGACGAGCCGGAGTGGGACTGCTGAATGGTAATGTCCTTACCGGTCTGCGCTTTCCAGTAGGCCTGGAATTTCGGGTTATAGGTCTGAAACAGCTCACGGGCGACGTCGTAGGAGCTGTTCAGAATGGTTTGCTGGGCTGCGGCCACGGAAGTGGCGGCCAGCAGAATCAGAGAGAGCCAAACACGCATGTCCGTTATTCCTTAAACGTCGAAGCCAATGAGGCGACCTAGTTTATATAACCGAATGTTTAATGAAACAGGCCGCCTAGACTGATTTTGAATTTCAATATGAATATCAGGCCGTGACGGGCAAGCCGCCGCGCAGGGAGTTGGGCAGCGCCTCGACGATCTCCACGTCGACGAAATCACCGATCAGGTCGATGTCGTCGCAGGCGAAGTTGACCACCCGGTTGTTCTCGGTGCGGCCCTTGAGCTGGCCCGGATCCTTCTTGGAGAAGCCGTCCACCAGGATGCGCTGGGTGCTGCCCACCATCTTGCGGGAGATGTCCTGGGCGTTCTGGCTGAGGCGCTGCTGCAGGATGCGCAGGCGCTCCTTCTTCACCGCCAGCGGCACGTCGTCGGGCAGCTCCGCCGCCGGGGTGCCCGGGCGGGCGCTGTAGATAAAGCTGAACGAGGTGTCGAAGCCGATATCGCCGATCAGGTTCATGGTGGCCTCGAAGTCGGCGTCGGTTTCGCCGGGGAAGCCGATGATAAAGTCGGAGCTGTAGGAAATATCCGGGCGGATGCGGCGTAACTTGCGCAGCTTGGACTTGTACTCCAGCACCGTGTGGTTGCGCTTCATCATCGCCAGGATGCGGTCGGAGCCGGACTGCACCGGCAGGTGCAGATGGCTGACCAGCTCCGGCACTTCCTCGTACACCTGGATCAGGGCGTCGGAGAACTCCACCGGGTGGCTGGTGGTGTAGCGGATGCGGTCGATGCCGTCGATATCGCGGATCAGCAGAATCAGGTCGGCCAGATCCAGCGTCTCGCCGCCGGCGCCCTGGCCCCGGTAGGCGTTCACGTTCTGGCCCAGCAGGTTGATTTCGCGCACGCCCATGTCCGCCAGGTGGCGGATCTCATCCAGCACCGGCTGCACCGGGCGGCTCACTTCCTCGCCCCGGGTGTAGGGCACCACGCAGAAGGTGCAGTACTTGGAGCAGCCTTCCATGATCGACACGAAGGCGCTGGGGCCGTCCACGCTGGGCTCGGGCAGGTTGTCGAACTTTTCGATTTCCGGGAAGGTCACATCGATGGCCAGCGAGCGGGTGCTGGCCGCCTGGGTGATCAGGCCCGGCAGGCGGTGCAGGGTCTGGGGGCCGAACACCACGTCCACATAGGGGGCGCGCTCGCGGATCGCCTCGCCTTCCTGGCTGGCCACGCAGCCGCCGACGCCGATGATCAGCTCCGGGTTGCGCTCCTTGAGGCGCTTCCAGCGGCCCAGCTGGTGGAACACCTTCTCCTGCGCTTTTTCGCGGATCGAGCAGGTGTTGAGCAGCAGCACATCCGCGTCTTCCGGATTGTCCGTGGGTTCCAGATTGTGGGTGGACTCCAGCAGATCGACCATGCGGGTGGAGTCGTACTCGTTCATCTGGCAGCCGTGGGTCTGGATAAAGAGCTTGCGTGCCATGGATCGTGACCTCTGGGGCGGCGTTGCGCGCGGCCGGCCCTATCTGTTGGAAATGTGGCGGGCGCGAATTATACCGCCGCAAGGCGCCTCTGGACACCGGCGCGGGCCGGCGCGGCGAATCGCCGCATCGGGCGGGCTGGGAGCGGCGGCCCCGAAACGCTATGATCGGCGCCGTTCGCGCCCCGGCGCGGTTTTCAAGGCGCGCGCGGCGCGCGGGAGAGAGGATGAAAACGAGGATTCGAATCGGGCTGGCGCTGCTGCTGGCGGCCCCGACCCTGGCCGGCTGCGGGGACGACCCGGGCAGCGATCTGCCGGTGAACACCCGCCTTGGCGGTGATTTCACACTCACCGATCACAATGGCGAGCCGTTCCGGCTGTCGTCCCTGGAAGGCCGGGTGGTGATTCTGTTCTTCGGCTACACCCACTGCCCGGACATCTGCCCGGCGGTGCTGGCGCGGGTGGCCCAGGCCTACCGCAATCTGGACGAGCAGGGCGACGCCGGGCCGGTGCAGCCGGTGTTCATCACCTTCGACCCGGAGCGGGACACCCCGGCCCATCTGCGCGAATACCTGCCTTGGTTCAAGGCCGACATCATCGGCCTCACCGGCAGCGTGGCCGAGATCGAGGCGGTGGCGGAGCAGTACGGGGTGGTATTCCTGAAGACGGACGGCCAGGATGAGGCCTACGACTTCACCCACAGTGATTATATTTACCTGCTGGATCGGCAGGGCCGGGTGCGCAAGCTCTACCCGGCGGATTTCGACATCGACGAGGTGGTCAATGATGTTCAAAGCCTTCTTTAAGCCCGTGGCCCTGGCGGCCCTGCTGGCGCTGTCGGCGACGCCGGCCGCCGCCGGCGATCTGGAAATCAGCGGCGCCTGGTTGCGCGCGGTGCCGCCGGTGTCGCCGACCATGGCCGGCTATTTCGAGCTCCGCAATCGCGGCGACCGGGTGGTGAAGCTGGAAGGCGCGGACGTGGACTTCGCCGGCGGCGCCATGCTGCACGACAGCCGCACCGGCGAGGACGGCCAGCGGCGTATGGTGCACCTGGACCGCGTCCGCCTGGATCCCGGCGACCGGGTGCGCTTCGCCCCCGGCGGCAAGCATCTGATGCTGATGAAGCTGAGCCAGGTGCCCGAGGCCGGCGAAAGCGTGGAGGTGTGCCTCACCTTCGCCAACCATGACGACCTCTGCACCGATTTCCCGGTGCGTCATAACGCCCCCTGAACGGGTGACCTCCGGTCGCGGCGCCGCGCTCTGGCTGCTGCTCGGCGCTCTCGCCGCCGGGCCGGCGGGCGCCGACTGCCGGGATCTGGCCGCGCCCCGGGCGGTGCCCACCGCCGCCGACGGGCAATGGAGCCTGGCCACCTTCAACCTCTGGCGCCTGCGCGACACCGAAAAGAACAGCCCCATCGACCGCCCCCTGGACGACGCCGTCTATCAGGCGCGCCTGGACGCCCTGGCCGGCTATATCGTCGACACCCTCAAGGCGCCGGTGCTGCTGGCGGTGCAGGAGGTGGAGAACATCGCCATCCTCGAGCAGCTCGCCGAGCGGGTCACCGCGCAAGGCGGGCCGCGTTACCGGGCGCGGCTGCTGGAAGGCCACGACCCGGCCGGCATGGATGTGGCACTGCTGCACCGGGCCCCGGCGCAAGTCGGCGGCGTCCGCGCCCTGTTCGCCGACCAGCGCTTCCGGGGCCAGCCGCTGTTCAGCCGCCCGCCGCTGGCGGTCTCCCTGACCGCGCCCCGCGAGCTGACCCTGGTGATCGTGCATCTGCGCAGCGCCAACGGCCTCGGCGAGAAACCCTGGGTGGCGGAGAAGCGGCGCCGCCAGGCGGCACGGCTGGCCGAGTGGTCCCGGGCCCGAAGCGACACCGCCCTGGCGGTGGTCGGCGACTTCAACAGCGCGCCGGACAGCGGCGCCTTCAGCGAGCCGCTGACGGTGATGGCGGCGAGCGGGCTCTATAACAGCTGGGACCGTGTGAAAAGCGCGGAGCGCTACAGTTACCGCCACCGTTGCCGGCCGCAGACGCTGGATTACGTCTGGTTGTCGGAGGCGCTCAAGGCGGAGTTACAGGGTGTGGCGGTGAGCCGGGGCAATGCCGGGCGCTACGATCGCCTTTACGGCAGTGACGGTAGCGAGGTGGTGTCCGACCATGATGGTCTGGTGACGTACTTTGAGTAGGCGGGGACTCGCGTAAAAAACACCGTGGGGCCTGCTTGCGTTTCCAGCGAGGACCAGGGAGGGCCCCACGGTGTGAAAATAAGGGGCGGGGGGAGAATCCCGCCCCGTGTTCTTGACGCTCTTAGAACGACAGGGCGTAGGTCACGACGAACAGGGTGTCGTCGTTGTCGTCCATGTTGCCGGCTTCGGAATCAACGATCTTGGAGACCGTGAACCCGAGTTCATCGGTAAGCGCGTAGCTCAGATCAACGTGGGTGTAGTTGCTGTCATCGGCTTCGAAGTCCCAGGTACCGACGGTGACGCCGTATTTGTCGTAGCTGTAACCCAGGGTGTAGTAGTTGTCTTCGTTGTCCACGGAATCGTCGCCGCGGCCGTAGTCACCCACACCGAAGTAACCCGCGGCGCTGAAGCCGGCGAAGCCCAGGTTGAGGATCACTTCCTGGAAATCGCGATATTCGTCCTGGGTGTAGGTGCTGGAGTTCGGATAGTTGTAGTCCACGTAGGCGATGTCGTAGCTGAAATCACCCAGGGAACCGGCGTAGCCGGCGTACAGGTCGTACTCGCTGCCGCCGATTTCAGAGCTGCCCCAGACACCGGCGTAAAGCCCCGTGCTGTGAGCATAGTCCAGGCTACCGAACACCTGGGCGTTACCCTCGGTCAGATCCACACCACGCCAGAAGTACATGTTGGAGACACCGGCGGTGCCGCTGATTTCGGCCACTGCGATGGAAGGAGCGGCCAGGCCTGCTGCCATGGTGGCGGCCACGCTGGCGGCCAGAACGGTCTTTTTGATCCCAGATACGTGTTTCATGTGCAACCCTCTTTGCAAATAACAAATGTTCTGTGGTTTGTGCGCTCCTGGCGCACCGGCCTGGGAGGCTCGTATCGGTATAAAGCAGGGAGCGTGCCAAAAATAAAAACCCCTGATTTTTCAGGGGTTTAGGGGGAGAGGCGAAAAGAGGGTCGGGGTAAAGCCGGTAAAGGGCCCGGCGGCTGTGCGCTGTTTTAGTGCCTTGCACCAAAACGGCGCTTTTATCAGGGGCAGTCCCAGTCCACCGGCACCGCGTCGGCCTGCACGCCTTCCTCGCCGCGTACTTCCAGGCCGCACTGGCCGGCGTCGTTGCGGGTGAAGTGGGCCAGGTAGCGGGCCCCCGCTTGGGCGTTGAACTGCACGGCCACCCGGCAGTGGTTGCGGCGCATGTCGGTGTCGCGTTCGTTGTAGACCACGCCGATGCGGGCCTGGCCGTCGGCGGCCACCGTCACCGGCACCTGCTCGGCTTTTTTCATGGCGCTGAACAGTTCATCGAAGGCGTTGGTGTCCCAGGGCTTCACCGCCAGGGATATCTTGGTGTCCTTGAAGCCGCGGCCGGGCACGCACACCACTGGCTGGGCGGCCTCGTTGCCGGTGAACACCACGGCGGCGGTGTCCTCGCCGGTGG
>NZ_CAXPXK010000072.1:0-12690 GCF_964221125.1 Alloalcanivorax sp. | reverse complement strand
GCAGGGTGCCTTCCACGGTGGTCTGGCCACCACTGAGCGTGATCGACTGGCCCGGGTCGACCTGGACCGTCGCCCCTTCGCTGATCGCGATGGCGCTGGGCCGGCGCTGGCTCTCGGACTTCAGGGTCAGGCTGGCGCCGTCCCGACGCACCACCCGTCTCTCCTCCGGGAGCGCCTGATACAGCGGTGGTGTCCAGACTTCCAGCGCCGCATCGCGATCCACCGCATTAATGATCCCGGGCCGGTAACGGTACACCGGCATGGCCACGTCGATGCTGGCGCCCTCGGTGACATGCACACCGCGATGACCGTTGACCTCATAGTTCGAAAAGCCGTTTTGGAAGTATTCCGGAGCCAGGGTGGAAACCGCTTCCACCCTCACGTCTCTATCCAGAACGATGCCGGCACCCAGGGTCTGACCCGGCGAGAAGACCGCGTCCACCGGCAGGGGCGTGCCGGCTTGCGCCACGGCCATGCTTTCCGCGACGGGCAGCCCCTGCGGGAACACATCGGCGGGCACCACATAATCCGGCGCCGGCGACCCCTGGGTGACGGTAATGGTGGCGCCGGCGGGGACCGTCGCCCCGCCCTGGTACACCGAGCCGCCGGCCAGAAGCATCACCCCGTCCGGCACCACCCAATCCGCCGCCAAGGTCACACCCGGACCACCATTGATGGCCAGGGGGCTGTCGCCGAAAGGCTGGCCCGGCAGGGCCTGGGTGCGGCGATACTCATAGTTGAACGGCAAGGTGCCGCCGGCTTCAATCACCACTTCTTCCAGCAAGGTGAGATCCACCGGTACTTCCTGACCGGCGGCGAGCAGCCCTTCGGTCTCAAACAACTCGTCGCCCACGACGATGGCCTGGCCGGATTCGATCGACAGGGTGCCACCGCCATCGACACCATAACCGCGCAGATCGCCATCCAAGGTGAGAACCCCGTTCTCCGACGTGCCGCTGTTGTCATTGACCGTGGTCGCGGCGCTCAGGGTGATGTCGCCGCCACGGCCGCCGAGCAACTGGCCGTCGGCGGTGACCGCGCCGCCGGAGGAGACATCGATCAGGCTACCGGCTTCCAGGGCGACGTCGCGGCTGGAGGCCAGCGTCACGCTGCCGCCGTCGCGGTGCGCCAACGCGGCGGTGTCCGGTGTTCGTATTTGGTTGCTCCAAAGACCACGGGCGTCCAATACCCCCTCGGCGCCGAGCCGCACATAGGTATCGCCGTCGGCGCCGGTCAGTGCGGTTCGTGCCGCACCGCCATTGCTGTTTACCACGTCGATGATATTGGTCAGGGTAATGTCGCCGCTGCGCGCGGTGACGGTGGCGTCCACGTCGACCTGGCCGGAGGCCAGGCGCACGTAGCCGCCGGGGGTGACGTCCAGGTCCTGCTCCACGGCGATGCCGCTGGCGCTGACCAGATCGAGACCGCCGAGGCCCTGCTCGCTGAGGCGGGCGGCGTCCAGCCAAACGGTGCCGAGCCGCTCGCCGAGTTCCGCGTCCCGTTCCAGTTCGCCGGCGACATCCTCGATGTCACCGACGCGCACGTCGCTGTCGAAGCCGCCGCTCAGGCCGAGCAGGCCGTACTTGCCGAGCAGCAGTTGGCCGGCGCGGGCGACGCTGTTCTGTGCCTGGCTGTAGCCGTCCAGGCCCTGGGCGCGGGCGCGGTTCTGACGTTCGCCGTTGTAGACTTCGGCGACGATGTCGCCCTCCAGGATGGCGGTGGGCGCGCTGACGATCAGCCGCCCGGCGTCACGACCGGTGACGTAGCCGTTTTCCAGGCGCTTTTCGGGGTTGATCAGCGGGTTGCGCCAGGCGTCGGTCTGGCCCCAGCGTTCGCTGGTTCGTTCGTAGCCCCGATAAAGCCCGGTATAGCGCAGGTAGCCCGGCGCGGTAGCGGCGTCGTAGAGGTTACCGTCGGCGCCTTTCAGCCAGGTCTGGCGAATATAGCCGGTCTGCACGTTAAGGGTGCCGCCGGACAGGTTGACGGCGGAGCCGCCCTGGGCAATCACCGCGTCGCCGTGCAGCCGCACGGTGCCGCCGGCGGCGGCCCACTCGCCAGCGGAGTGCGCCACGGTGTCGAGATAGCCGCCCACTTCCAACAGGCCGCCGGCGGTGTACCAGCGGTCGGTTTCATAGCCGCCGGTGCCGGCGGGCACGTGGATCAGTTCACGGCGGTCGATCCAGACGTCGCCGTTGCGCAACGCGCCGCTGTCGCGGTTGACCGGGGAATCGCGCTGTTCGTTGCTTTGTACATTGATCAGGACGTTGTTGGATTCCATCGCCACGCGCACGCCGACGGCGCCGGACACATCCAGCTCGGCGCCGCTTTCCACGCGCACGCGGTCGCTGGCGGCAACGGCGATCTGGCCGCCGGTGGCCTGGGTGAGCGAGTCGTCCTCGAAGATCACGTCGCCGCCGGAGACGATCTCCACGCGGGACTGGTCGCGGCGGTCGGGCAGCTCGGCCAGGTTATCGAAGACGCCGTCGTTGAGACCCTCGCGCTCGAGATCGTACTCCGCTGATTCGTCGATCAATGTCTGGCGACGGCTATCCAGCGCGGTGCCGCCGTCCTCATCGATCACCACGGCGGTGACACTGCCCTCGCCCAGCGTCACCTTGCCGGACGCGTCGCTGGCGGAATTCAGCAGGTGGACGGTGCCGCGCTTATCAACGCTGGTGGTGGCCACGGCCACGCCCTGCTGGCGTACGTCGTGCCCGGTCAGCGTAATGTCGCCTTCGGACGAGAGAATCAGACCGCTGTTGGTGACCGTGCCGGCGCTACCGTCGAGGGCGCTGGCGGCGGACTGACGGCTCGCCACTTCGTTGCCGTCGGTGGTGGAGGCCAGGTTCTCCTCGGTGCCACGGCCTTTACGAATATAAAAATCCTCACCGGCGGCCAGCGTGGTCTGGCCTTGCTCGGTCACGATCTCGCCCTGGTTGTGCACGTTCCGGCCGGCGAGCAGCGTGTAGCCGCCGCTCTGGGTGGCGGACCCGGGCGCGGCGGTGGTCAGCCGGGCGCCGGCCTGCACGTCGATGTCGCCCTGGGCGTTGGTGAACACCGCCTGGCTGCCTTCGTTGTCACCGTACAAGCCGCGCTCGCGGAACTGTTCGTCGCTGATGTCCGCCGCCGCCGCCACCAGATTGCGCACGTTGACCTGGCTGGAGCCGCTGAACACCACCCCGTTGCGGTTCACCAGCATCACCGTGCCGTCGCCTTTGATCTGGCCCTGGATCTGGCTGGGCCGGGCGTTGGGATCGTTGACCCGGTTCAACACCGCCCAGTTGGCCTGCTGGTCAAAATCCACGGTGGTGTCACGGCTAACGTTAAAGGTCTCCCAGTTAAGGATCGCTTTGTTGCCGGTCTGCTTGATATTAACCGTGGTGTGGCCGTCGCGGACCGACTGGGTCGGGTCTTCGGCATTGAACCAGCCGGCGGTGTCCGGGTTCGCGTCTACCTTCAGGCCGCCTTCCGCGAGACCGTCGGGAATATTCGAGGCCGCCTGTCGGGCCGCCTGCCGGGCGGCTTCCTGGGCCGCCCGCTGGGCGGCGACGGCGCCGGCGGTGCGGGTCAGATTATCGATCGAGCGCCGCAGTTTCTGGTTGGCCTGGCGCTGCGCCTGCATCCGGGCGTCCGCGGCGGCGCCGGGACGGGGCGCCGGCGCGCTGGCGCTGGCCGCCGCCTTGGCCGCCAGCCACTCGGAACTGAGCGGCCGGGGCGCGGCTTCCGCCAGCCCGGCCGTTCCCACCGCCAGAACTAACGCGACAGCCCGTGCCAGCGGCTTTACCGCGAAGGGCTGATCCACGGCGGTGCGATTCATTGACGCATTGGACGGAACGGCTTTTCTCATTTTCATCGGGAACTCTCTCAAGGCGAACACGGGTGCGGCCCGGTACACCACGACCAAGGGTGGCTGGACTCTTTGAACTAGATGGTTAATACGCCGCCCGACCGCAGTTATTTCATGGAAAATTCATAAATCCGTGCCGAAAAATATTTGTGACATCTTTCCGACATAAAACAGCGGTAGGGTGGCAATTTGCGCAATCGTTTCAGCCGTGCCTCCCGTCCTATGATTATTTCACGCTGTCTGGTGACCGTCCGTCGCTTGCTGAGCGTGGCCGCTTTGGGGGCTTTGCTGACGTGGCCGTCGGTGGGCCGGGTGGCCACCACGGTAATGTTCGATATGCCCGCGCAGCCCCTGTCTCAGGCGCTCGCGGCGTTCAGCGAACAAACGGGGATCTCTATTTTGGTAACCAGCGATCTGATCCATAATAAAATCGCCGCGCCGGTGCATGGCCGGTTGACGCCATCGACCGCGCTGCGGGCGTTGCTTGAACCCACCGATCTGGAAGTACGCCGGGTTGACGCATCCGCGTGGACACTGCTGCCACGCGAACCGCAACACACCGACACCGTCACGCCACCGGCCAACACCGTGACCCGGGCCTATGCCGGGGCGGTGCAACGTCATATCGCCCGGCTGCTGTGTCGCGGCCATGCCGATCAGCTCGGGCGAACCCGCCTGGCGTTGCAGTTGTGGGTGCGCGGCGACGGTCTTATCGAACGCGTTCACGTCCTCGACTCAGAGCACGCGCCGCGTTGGAGCAGCGCCGTTCACGAGACGCTGGAGGGCAGCCGAATCGCCGCTCCGCCCGCCAACCAACCCACGCCCCTTACGGTGCTGCTGGTCCGTGACGGCGCGTCGCCCTGCGAACGGACTGGGGAGCACTAAGATGCCCGATACGTTCCACCAGCCGCTACGCGATCTGCTGGTGCTCCGCTACGACGAGTTTCGCCAACGCCTGCGCAGCCGGCTCGGTTCCCGGCAACTGGCGGAGGACGCGCTTCAGGAGACCTGGCTGCGTGTTGACGCCATGCGCGACAGTACCGCCGTTCGTCATCCGGCGGCATACTTGTTCCGTGTCGCTCTCAACGTGGCCGAAGAGCAGCGCCGCAAACAGGCGCGGGTGATGACGCTGGATGAAGTGGAAGATCTTTATCTGATGGCTGATGAGCGCGCCGACCCGGCCCGCGAGGCGCTCGGCGAACAGGAGATCGCCATGCTGCGGCGGGCTCTGTCGGAGTTACCGCGGCGCCGCCGCGCCATCGTCACCGCCGCGCGACTGAACGACGTCCCGCATAAAGAGATCGCCGCGCGTCACGGCGTCTCCCTGCGCACCGTCGAAAAGGAACTGAAAGCCGGTCTTGAGCACTGTTGCAAACGCTTGGACCGGGAGTACATTCAACGCTTCGGGCCGAAAATAAAAAGGCCGCCGTCATGAACAATCAACACGCCGCTAACAATCCCGACAACGATCGGATCAGGCGGGAAGCCCGCGAGTGGGTTGTCCGGCTCGCTTCGGGCCAGGCCACATCCGCCGACGGCGACGCCTTTCGGCGGTGGTGCGCACGCAGCCCGGCGCATGCGGAAGCCTTCGCGGAGTGCCGCCAGGTGTGGCGGGGGATGCAACAGGCCGCGGAACCGACGGCATCGCCGGTGGCGTCCTTGGGTGGCGCCCGGGAGCGACGCTTCAGCCGGCGCGCCCTGCTCGGCGGTGCCGTGGCCGCTTCCGTGGGTTGGGTGGCACTGCGTTCACCGCTGGACCTCTGGCCCGACGCCAGCGCGCTGTCGTCGGACCTGTGGACCGCCACCGGCGAACAGCGCGAAGTGGTTCTGCCACAGGCCGCCACCGTCCTCTTGAACACCCAGACCCGTGTCGACCTGCAACGCCGGAACGACACCGTTACCGGCCTTGTTCTGCGTTCCGGGGAGACCGAAATCACCACCGTGGCCAATACCCGGGACTTCATGGTAAGCGCCGGCCAAGGGCGGATCGCGGCGGGGCGCGCGCGTTTCAATGTGCGCTACACCGACGAGCGGGTACGCGTGACCTGCCTGGAAGGCGAGGTCGATGTCGCCCATGGCGCCCAGCGATCACGACTGGGGCCGGCTCAACAGGTGGTGTATAACGATATCCGACTGACCGATGTGCAAGATGTTGATACGCGGCGGGTCAGCGCCTGGCGACAGCGCGTGCTGGTATTCGACGGCATGCCGTTGAACCAGGTGGTCGACGAGGTGAACCGGTATCGGCCGGGCCGGATCGTGCTGCTGGATGATCGCCTTGGACGCACGCCGGTGCAGGCGTATCTGTCACTGGACCGGCTCGACGATTTCGCCACGCTGGTGCGGGAAGTGCACGGTGCCAACGTTCGCTCGCTACCCGGCGGCGTCTTGATCATCAGCTGAGCCGGTGGCGCGATAGTTACGTAGATAGAGCAGGAACTCCCGCATCAACCGATCCCATAACTCCACTTGAGTGCGCAGGTGGCCCGCACCGACGCCGCCCGCCACGACCACATCCATCTCAAGAACCAAAAAGTCAACCTGGTGAGTGAGCCGGCTGAACCGCTTATCGCGGTTCCAATCGGATACCATGTTTTCAGGTAACGTCCCCTGGATACGCAACGCACAGCTCAGCGTAAAATCGAGCATTTCCGGGCCTTCGCCAACCGGGTTGCCCGGCCTGACCGCGAAACCGATGCCCTGGCTGGCGCTGAGCAGTTGTTTGCCGCCGTTCTGCTCACTTTCGTTGGTGCGGTAACCGGCGCCTTGTAATACTTCCGCCAGGTATTGCAGACTCACCGCTTCGATCATGTCGCTCTTTTGTTCACTCATTGTTGCGCGCCTCCTCGGATTGATCCGTCTGCTCGCCGTCGTCGGACGACGTCTCCGTTACTTGCACCTGATTGTTGTAAAGGCGATCGCCGAACGCCTGCGCCTGGTTTTCAAACTCCACCCGCGCCGAGGCCGCCAGCGGCTGCCGCATACGGAACAAGCTTCCCGAGCCCAGATTCTGATAGGCGTCGAGAATTTCCCGGCCGGCCGAAAACAACGCTTCATTGCGTTCCACGCAGGTCCGCAGTGCCGCGGCCCGCTCCCGCGCCTGCTTCTCCCAGGTCATTCGTTGCGCCTCCTTCTCTCTCGCCAACGCCAGCAGCTCGTCATAGGCGTCCCGCACTTGCTGGGCGCGCTCCTGACTGGCGGCGATTCGTGACTGGCTTGCCCGGCGTTCGGCAGTGAGCTTGCCTTCGCGGTCATCAAGGCGCGCCTGAAGCGCCTCCACTTGCGCCAGGGCGTCATCCCGCTGCGACTCGGCCTTGGCGCGCGCCGCCTCCAGGCGTGCCTGCCGGGACTGAAGATCACGCAGCTGCTGGGTGGTGTTACGCAGCTCAGCCCGCAGCCTCTGTTCAAGGCTCTCCGGTGCCTGCGCCCATGCGGCCGGGACGGAGACCAGGCCGAACATCAGCGCCAGCGCCAGCAACCAGCGCGCGCCCGCTCTATCCTTGTCATTCCGATCCATGACTTGCCTGGTTAGCGTTGTTCCCATTTTCCTTCTCCTCGTGCGTCAGAAGCGGGCATTCAATTCGATCTGTAACACATCGATGGCCAGCGGCGGACCGTATACTTCATCCGTACTCAGCCAGCGTCCCTGGGCGAAAACCCCATCGGTGAAGGCGTAGGCGCCCCCCAGGTAGTAGCCCTTGGCGTTGGTGCCACCGAGGTGAAAGACGGAATCGTTAAAGGCGTCCGGCAATGCGTCCGGCTTAATGTGCTTGTAGCCGGCGAATACCTTCCAGTCGCCGACGCGCTCGAGATCCAGGGAGGGGCCAAAGGCAGCGTGTACCATCCAGGCATCGCGGCCGCTTTTTAGCTCGCCGTTCTGGTCGAAGTTGTTGATCACTTGACCTTCCGCGTTGCGGAACATCTCTTCCTCGCTGTAGCCATTGTTATAGACATAGTTGCCGGCGAGGCGCAGCTTGTAGCCGCCGATAAAAGGGGTGTCCCAGCGCAGATTGAGGTCGAACAATTCGAACTCAGAGGCCAGGCCGACCAGTTGCGGCATGGCGGTACCGGCTTCGTCAGCCGGGTTGAGAGCGATGTCACGCAGTAGGAAAAGGGTGTTACCTTTTTGCATGAAGGCCGGCGCCGAGTCATCCGTGTCGCAGGTGTTGTCGCCGTAATAGAGCACGCACTCCGAGGATCGCTCACCACGAAGGTTGTGGAAGTCGTAGTAGGACAGCGCCACCAGGAAGCGGTTATCCTCATTAAAACGCCAGTCGGCGCCGATCTGCGTACCCAGCAGCCACTTGTCATCGCTGCCTTTCTTATCAAAATCCCGCGACGGGAAATCGTCCGATGTGTAGGAAAGAGGGAACGCACCCAGGGTGCCGAAGAAAGCGCCGTTTTCGCTGAATGTGACGTCGCCCCAGCTCGCGGACACGCCATCGAAATTCAGATCGCCGTCGTACAACAGATCCGACGAGACAAACGGGTTCTCCGCGCGACCGGCGGTGATATTCCATACCCCCGGCGCCCAGGTGATGCGCGCCCGATCCAGCCAGATATCTTTCTTACTTAGGCCGCCGCCCAGGGTCTGGTTGGTGGATACCGGGCTGTCGCTACTGCCGGTGGCGATGCGCAGGCCCGCGCTCCAGGTGTCGGTCAGCGCCGCTTGCAAACCGAAACGGGCACGCACACGCAGCCGGTTCTCCCGAGACTCTCGCGTGTTCAGTAGCGGTGGCTGTGTCAGGCCCCGCAAGTCATAGTTCTCATCATTGAACTCGTTGAAGTCGAAAATTTCGACGCTGTTGTCTCCGGAGTAAAAGCGGGATTCATTCCGCACGCGCACATCACCGAAGAGCGTGATCCGTGAGGCCCAGTCAGGCAAGGTATTGGGCGCCGCCCAGTTTTCCTCTTTGGCCTGGGCCATCACCTCGTCCTTGACCTCGGCGCGGATTTCATCGCGCACCGTCTCCGGGATATAGGGCACCCGCACGTCGCCTTCGCGTATTTCCGGTTCGGCCCGCTGTTCCGCCGCCACCGCCTCCCGGCGAGCCTGCTCCATCAGCGCCTGTGCCTGCTGCGCGGTGATCACGCCCTGCTCGACCAGAAGGCGAATCAGATGGACGGTGGTGTTGGGGGTAGTGTCCGCTTGCGATGGCGTGGCGGTTTGCGCCACGGCCGGGCCGGCCAGCACCGCCGCGAGGGCCAGCGCCAGGACCCAACGATGAGATTGCCTGTTCATGTTATGTCGCTCCTGAAACGTTCATCTTGTGAGGTTGCCCTGGTCATCCCGGCCGCCGCCCCTGCAGCGACATACGCACCGGCAGGTTGAGAGACTCCGGGGGCGGTTGATCCAAAGGTTGAATGTCGCGCAAGGCGGCGATTACTTTTTCGTCCACGTCTTCATCGCCGCTCGATTCGAGCAGCTGTACCCGAGTCACCTGTCCATAACGGTCAAGCCACAGATTGACCTCGACCCGGTAACTCAGATTGCGGATGCTCCGGTTCTCGCGAAGCGCCTTCTGAAACGCGTAAGAGAGGTACTGGCCATAGGTGGCGTTCCCCACGCCGGCACCGGAACCGCCCATTCCACCGCCGCCGCCGGCGGCAATGTTGAAGGCGTCGGTTCCGGCCTGCGCCTCGCCATCGATCTGCATGGCGTCGGAGAGATCCTCCGCCGGCGACGGCGGCTCATCCGGGGTCGGCTCTTCCACCGGCGTAGGCTCTGGTTCCGGCTCCGGTTCCACCGCTTCTTCGGGCTCCGGCTCCGGTTCGGGTTCCGGTGTCTCCTCGGGCGGCGGCGGTGGCGGCAGCGGAATGATCATCTCCTGCTTCGCGACCTGGCGACGCACTCCGGCGGTGTCGTTGGCCCACAGCCAGACCAACCAGCTCAGCACGGCCAGCCCGAGCAGCGCGGCGGCGACCCATGCGAACCGTGGTATCGGGGTTGACCGTCGCCGGCCAGACGGGCCAGGGCGCGGCCCGTGCCCACCGGTTTTTCTACGGCGCTTCCATCTCGGTGATTCGGTTGGCATCTCGGCTAGGGTCCGTGCAGTCAGTTCTTGGGCTTGCCGGTAACCAGCCCGACCTGGGCCAGTTCAAGGCGACGCAGAATATCCAGCACCTCCACCACCTTCTGGTACTGCACCGCGGCGTCGCCGCGCAGGACCACGGGGAAGTCCGGATTGGTGGCTTTCTCGGTGCGCAACCGGTCTTCCAGTTCCTGCAGGGTGACCGGGTAAGCATCGAGAAAGACCTGCCCATCGTTGTTCACCGAAACCGCCTTGGTCTTGGGTTCCGATAAAGAGACGGAAGCGCTCGCCTTGGGCAAATCGACCTGGATGCCCGCCACCTGCGCGGTGGCGGTAAGAATGAACATCACCAGCACCACCATCAGCACGTCGACCAAAGGGGTGATGTTGATGCCGTCCACCGGGCCGTCCATTTCATCGTCGTCCATCGAGGCTCTTACGGAAGCCATGGCGCTCTCCTTAAGCGATTACGTCGCGGGAAGTGGTTCGATGCTTATCGCCGCTGGCGTCGAGCACCGGCGCCGTGCCGCCGCGCTGCTCGGCCAGGCGGGTGACGAATTCATCGAGGAAGACGCGCATATCGGAACTGATATCGCGGTTGCGTCCGTTCAGCCGGTTGTAGGCGAACAGCGCGGGAATGGCGACGAACAGGCCGGCGGCGGTGGCGAGCAAAGCGGCCGCCATACCCGGCGCCACCGCGTTGATATTGACGTTGCCGGCCATGGCGGTGCCCAGGAACACAACCATGATACCCATTACGGTGCCCAGCAGACCGATGTACGGACCGCCGGCGATGGCGTTCGACAGCACACCCAGCCGATGTCCCAGCGTGCGGTTCTCCTGGGTCCGCACCGCGTCCATGGACGCGCGGATCGCCTCCAGGGTTTCCGACGAAATACGGTCGGTGTCCGCGCCTTGTTCACGCCGGACTCGCAGTTCGTGCACCGCCACCTGGTAGAGCCGCCACAGCGATGAATAGTGCAGCCGTTCACCCAGCGAGCGATCGTCGGCGAGTTGTTCCAGGCGGGTGCCGACACCGGAGAAGGCCTCACGGAATTCGCTGTTGGCTTCGTCCACCCGACGCGTATGGCGGAACTTCTGGAACATCACCACCCAGGTCTGGACCATCATCACCATCAAGACGGCGATGATCACCCAGGCGTCGATAGGCACCGCGCTGAGCAGGAAGCCGAGCGCGCCAAAGCCGAACCCGGACTGCTCCTCGTCGACACCAAACTCCAGCAAGCGGGATTCACCGCCTTGGGATTGCACGCTGGCCTTCAGAAACGCCGCGGACCTGGCGACCCGGGAGAGACGCACTTCATCCATGGCGCCGCTAAAGCCGGCGGCAACCGGCGTGGCGCTTGCGTCATTCGCGGCCGCCTCCTCATCCGCCGGTGTGGTGGCCGCTTCCTCTTCATCCGTGCCGGCCACGGCCGCCACGCCGTAGCCCGGCACATCGCCGCCAAGGGCGGCCGGCGTATTGAACGCCGGCAACGCACCATCGAGGGAGGATATCGGCTGTCCATTCAAATAGAGGGTGATCTGGCGTCCGTCGGCAGTCACCGCTAAGTGCTGCCATTGGTCCGCGGTCAACGGCTGTGCCTGGCCACTGCGCTGCCCGTTTACCTCCACGAAAGGCAGCCCGTTTTCCAGGCCGATCAGCAGCGAATTACCGGCGTCCCGGCGGGCGTAGAGGAGCTGCTCGCCGGTGGACTGTGGTGTGCGTACCCAGGCGCTGAAGGTGAACTGGCCGGACTCCGGGATCGAAAGCGACGGCGACGCCGGCAGCAGCAAGGGCTCGCCGCTGAATTGCGCCGCCTGTGCGATCACACCCGATGTCGTTCCAGGCACCGCGTTTTGCGTGTCGTTGGCGTAAGCGGTGGCATCATCGACGGTGGCCCCCGGGGCACTGTCAAAATGATAGACGGCGGCGTAATCCGCATCGAAGATCTGGCTGCTGTCCAGGGCCGGCGCGTCAGGATTGCCGTAGTACATCCAGATATCCTGGCGCGCGCCGCCCTGCATCTCGGGCACGTCCACCCAGATATAGGCGACGCCCAGCAGAGAATCGAAACTCTCAATGCGATGGTTGAAGACGGTTTCGTCGTCCGCCGCCACGAAGCGCAGATCCGTGCCGTTCGCTTTCACACCGTCGAAACTGAAGTTGCCGGTATGCAGACGCACCAGCAAGGGAATGCGCCCCACCTGATCGGTGATGGCCGCACCCTGTTGTGTGGTGTCCAGGGATATCTGCTTGCGGTAGCTCCAATCTTCTTGCCACCAGGCATGGGCCAGGGTCGGCAAGAGCGTCCCCAGGCAGGATAAAAGAAAGACGAGTAAGCGTTGTCGCATGGTCAGGCACTCCGAAGAACTGGCTGTGTTAGGTGTTATTCAAAATCCGGCGGTCACACTAAAGTGGACTCTGGGGTCGTATCGCTCGGTATCGGCGCCGTCGGTAAGCGGATAACCGAAATCCACGGAACCACTGAGGCTGTCGCCGATCTCGGCGCGTGCGCCGATACCGACGCTGGCGAGATCAAAGGTGTCATCCTGGTCCGGCAATGGGTCCTGGAGTTGCAGCTGGGCGCCTTCCGCGAAGACGTGGAAACGAAACATCGACCAGGGATTGCCGAACCACTCCGCCAGCGACGGCGTGCGCAATTCGAAACTGGCCAGATAACCGTCATCCGCGGCCTGCTCGGCGGCCAGATAGCCGCGTACCGAACCGCTGCCGCCCACCGCGAACTGCTCGTTGGAAACCAGCGGGCCGGAAGCCAGCTGGGTACCGAGCTTGGTGGCCAGAATCCA
>NZ_CAXPXK010000071.1:0-7857 GCF_964221125.1 Alloalcanivorax sp. | reverse complement strand
GCCCAGAAGCCCATGCGCGTGATCACGCTGCTGGTGCTGTTCGCGTTCGTGGGCCTGGCGTTCGGTAAGAACATGGATGTGTTCCTGGAAAACGCGGACCGTATTGTCGCGCTGGTGATCGGCCAGAACGCCCTGGCACTGGGCGTCGGCGCCCTGGCCGGGCTGCTGGTGGGCCTCAACCGTGCCGACCGGCGCGCGGTCACCATGGAGGTGGGCATCCAGAACTCCGGTCTCGGGCTGGCGATTCTGTTCACCTTCTTCCCGCAGGCCGCGGGCATGATTCTGATCGCCGGCTTCTGGGGCGTCTGGCATCTGGTCAGCGGCCTGGCGCTGGCGCTGATCTGGTCGCGTTCCGCCGAGCCGATGGCCAAGGAGGGCGTATGAGCCGGGTACTGATCACCGGCGCCGGCGGTTATATCGGGCGCCTGCTCGGCGAGCGGCTGGCCGAGGGCCACACCGTGCTGGGGCTGGATGTGCGGGTGCCGCCGGGGCTGCCGTTTGACTGCCGGGAAGGGGATATCCGCGACCCCGCACTGGGCGAGCTGCTGCGCGAGCAGCGCATCGATACCGTGGTCCACCTGGCCGCCGTGCTGGAGGACTCCGGCGACCGGGCCCGGGATTACGACATCGACGTGAACGGCACCCGCAATGTGCTCGACGCCTGTCTGAGCGCCGGGGTCGGCCAGCTTATCGTCACCAGCTCCGGGGCCGCCTACGGCTACCACCCGGATAACCCGGCCTGGCTGGATGAGCAGGACCCGCTGCGCGGCAATCCGGAATTCGCCTATTCCGACCACAAGCGTCTGGTGGAGGAGATGCTGGCGGACTACCGGCAACGCCATCCGGCGCTGCGGCAGTTGATTCTGCGCCCCGGCACCGTGCTCGGCGAGGGCACCCGCAACCAGATCACCGCGCTGTTCGAGCGCAAGCGGATACTGGCCATCGCCGGCGCGGACTCGCCGTTCGTGTTCATCTGGGACCGGGACGTGGTGGGCGCCATCGTGCGCGGCGTGGAGACCGGCGCCGAGGGCGTCTACAACCTGGCCGGCGACGGCGCCCTGGGCGTGCGCCAGGTGGC
Source organism: Alloalcanivorax sp. (assembly GCF_964221125.1). Taxonomy (NCBI): domain Bacteria; kingdom Pseudomonadati; phylum Pseudomonadota; class Gammaproteobacteria; order Oceanospirillales; family Alcanivoracaceae; genus Alloalcanivorax; species Alloalcanivorax sp. The sequence continues at coordinate 6,779 of NZ_CAXPXK010000071.1, read as the reverse complement.
GGCGATGCTCGACAAGCCGGTGCTGGTGCTGCCGGCCGGCCTGTTGCGCGCTGCCCTGGGGCTGGGACACCGGCTGGGGCTGACGCCGCACACGCCGGACAAGCTGAATTTTCTCCGCTACCGGCCGGTGCTCAGCAACCGGCGCTTGAAAGAGGAGTTCGGTTACCGGCCGGAAAAGACCTCCGAGCAGGTGTTCCGCCTGTTCGTCGACGCGGCGCGGGCCAGGAGGCAACTATGACCGCCCCGACCACCACGCTGATTACCGGCGCCGCGTCCGGCCTGGGCTGGTCCCTGGCCAGGGCGGCGTTCGCGCGCGGCCACAGTGTGATTCTGGTGGACCGGGACGCCGATGCCCTGGCGGAGAAGCACGCCGAGCTGGCCGCCGAGGACGGGCACCGGGTGCGTCACTTCGCCGTGGATCTTACCGACGGGCCGGCCCTGGAGCGCTTGATCGAAGCGGTCACCGCCGGCGGCCGGCTGGACGTGCTGATCAACAACGCCGGCATCACCCACCGCTCGCCGGCGGCGCGCACCGAAATGAAGGTGTTCCGCCAGGTCATGGCGGTGGACTGGGAAGCGCCGGTGGCGCTGACCCTGGGCTGCCTGCCGTTGCTGCGCGAGAGCGGCGGCTGCGTGGTCAATATCGGCTCCATGGCCGGCTGGATGCCGGTGCTGGGCCGCGCCGGCTACTGCAGCGCCAAGGCGGCGCTGACCCAGTTCTTCGAAGTGCTGCGCGGCGAGGTGGCGGACCAGGGCATCCGCGTGCTGATGGTGTACCCCAGCTTTCTGGCCACGCCGATCGAAACCAACGCCCTCGGCTTCGACGGCAAACCCGCCGCCCACGCCCGCTCGTCGGTGGGCAAGGTGCGCAGCGCCGACTGGATGGCCGAGCGCATTCTGGAGGCGCTGGCGCGCGGCGAAAAGCGGCTGTTCCCGGACCGCTTCACGGTGTTCGCCAGCCTGTTGTGGCGGCTGGCGCCGAATACCTATCATCGTTTGATGCGCCGCCGCTTCGCCGTGGAACTGGAATCCTGAATGCTGGAACTGTTGCTGTCCCCGTGGGTGTTGCTGGGGCTGTTCGTGCTGCTGGCCTACACCACCGAGGCGATGACCGGCTTCGGCTCCATCGTCATCGCCCTGTCCCTGGGCGCGCTGGTATTGCCGATGGATACGCTGATGCCGGTGCTGGTGCCGCTGAACCTGCTGCTCAGCGGCTACCTGTCGATACGCTACCGGCGGCTGGTGCACTGGCGCCTGTTGTTGCGCGGCATTCTGCCGTTGATGGCGGCGGGCACCCTGGCCGGTTATCTGGCGCGGCCCTGGCTGGGCCAGGCGTTGCTGCAAACCCTGTTCGGTGTGCTGATCGCGGTGTTCAGTGTCCGCGAGCTCTGGCGCCTGCGCCACGGGCCCGCGCCGGCCCGGCCCCACGGCGCCGGCTGGGGGCGGGTGTGGATGCTGCTGGCCGGGGTCACCCATGGCCTGTATGCCTCCGGCGGGCCCTTGCTGGTGTACGCGCTGAGCGGCGTGGACCTGGACAAAAGCCGTTTCCGGGCCACCCTGATCATGGTCTGGTTCACGCTCAACGGTCTGCTGACCCTGGGGTATGCCGCCCAGGGGGCGCTGCAGCCGGTGTGGCCCCAGCTTGCCGCGCTGGCGCCGGTGGTGCTGGCGGGCATCGTGCTGGGTGAGATTCTGCATCACCGCGTCGACGAGCATCGCTTCCGTCAGGTGCTGTTCAGTGTGTTGTTGCTGGCCGGGCTGGCCTTGGTGTTCTAGGATTTAAGGCAGCAACAAGGAGGGCGCCATGTCCGCAGTGGAAATTCGACCGGTGAGCGGCATTGCCGTGGAGCCGTGGCTGGACGAGCTCGCGGATCTGCGTATCCGCATTTTTCGCGATTACCCTTACCTCTATGACGGTTCGGTGGAGTACGAACGGGACTACCTGGACCGCTACGCCCGCTCCAAGCAGAGCGTGGTGGTGTTGGCCATGGAGTACAACCGTCTGATCGGCGCCGCCACCGGCCTGCCGCTGACCGACGCCGACCCGGAATTCGTGGCACCGTTCGAACGCCACGGCCCGCCCCCCGAGCAGGTGTTTTACTTCGGCGAGTCGGTGTTGCTGCCCGAGTACCGGGGCGAGGGCGTGGGCCACCGCTTCTTCGATCTGCGCGAGTTGTACGCCCAGGACTTCGGCTACCCGCTGACCGCCTTCTGCGCGGTGGTGCGCGACCCGGCCCACCCGCGGCGCCCGGCCGATTACCGCTCGCTTGAGCCGTTCTGGCGGGGGCGCGGCTACCGGCCCGAGCCGGCCCTCACCGCCCGTTTCCCCTGGAAGGATCTGGGTGACAGCGAGGAGACCGAAAAGACCATGCAATTCTGGATGCGTGACGCCGATCAGGCGGAAGCTGAAATGTAAAATGTGAACGTCTAGTACGTTCGCCTCATGAAGGAAGCGTCAACGCCGGTCTATAGTCGAACCCACTGGAGGGGGTAACTATGGATTGGTCCTACCTGAAGGGTCGCCTGCTGCGCGGCCTGCTTATTATCGTGCCGCTGGCGCTGCTGGCGGCGTTGATCGCCATGGCGGTGGCCGGGTAAGCCCTCCGCCCGTGCCGGTATGACGTCGAGGCCGGCGTTACCGCCGGCGTAAGAGCGCCACCGGATTGTTCGCCATCACCAGTTCCCAGCCCTGCTCCCGCGCCAGCCATTGGAAGGTGGCCGGCTGCCAGAAACACACATGGGTGGGGTCGCGCCGGTAATGCCAGCGCGGAAAATGCCCGTCGTCGGTCAGGAAGCGGGTCATCACCCCCAGCCAGCCCCCCGGTTTCACCAGCGCCGCGAATCGTCGCCACTCCCGCTCCGGCCAGTGCAGGTGCTCCAGTACCTCGGTGCAGGTGACGAAATCGTACTGCTGATCGAGCACCGCCGGGTCCGGGGCGTAAATCGGCTCGGAGATCCGCCTCGGGTGGCCGCGGTCCTCCAACATGCGGGCCAGGGCCGGGCCCGGGCCGCAGCCGAAATCCAGCCCCCGGTCGCCGGCGCCCAGGCGCTCGCACAGCGGCGCCCCCAGCTGATCCAGGAAACGCCGGTAGCCGGGGTCGTCCGGTTCATTGCGGTGCAGGTCGTACTGGGCTTTTTCGTCGGCGCGGTCGGGTAACTGGGTAACGCCGAGAAACGTCAGGTGGCAGCGCGGGCAACGCAGATAGCGGCGCCCTTCCACGGAGGCGAAGAGCTCGGCGTTGGGTTGCCCGCACAGGCGGCAGTCGCTCATGGGGCGGTCAGCCACTCCCGCAGGCTGTCGTAGGTGCGCGGGTCTTCCAGCATCGCCATATGGCCCATGCGATGGAACAGCCGCCGGGTGAGGTTGTCGGCGTCGGGGTAGAGCCGTTCGGCCAGGGCGCTGTCCACCCGCACCAGCCAGTCGCCCAGCGGGTTGTCGGCGCCCTCGTCACTGAGCGAGCCGGCCAGGAACAGTTGTTTCACGTGCGGGTCCAGCGGCACCTTGCCGCTGGGCCGGGCTTCATCCAGTGGCCGGTCCCGCCATTGCTTTTCCAGCACGTAGCCGAAGCGCAGGTCGCGGATGCCGTCGGAGCGCAGATTGCCCAACCGCATCAGGGGCCGGGAGTAGGGGGTGACGCCCAGCAGCCGGTTGGCCTGGTTGCCGACCCGCTCGAGCACCGCCCCCTGGTGGGGCGCCCCGAGGCACGCCAGATGGCTGATGCGGTCGACCCAGGCGTCGCCCCGTTCGCGGCCCTGATGCAGGGCGCTGCGCGACACCAGGCCGCCCATGCTGTGGCCGATCAGAATGACGCGGGAGGGCAGCGCGATGCCGGCCAGCAGATCGGCCAGTGCACGGCCGTTCTCGGAAATATGCAGGCCGGTGTTGTAGCGCAGCGTGCGGGTCTGGGCATCCAGTTTCGGGCCGGCCCAGTCGCTGAAGGCGCGGGCGGCCGGGTTGTTCCAGCAGCCTTCGTTCAGGCATAGCCCGTGCACGAACAGAATCAGGGTGTCCCGTTCCAGGGACGGCGCCTGGGGCAGCATGGTCATCGGCAGCGCGTAGTCGCTGTCCTGGGTGTGCAGCAATTGCCCGAACACGCCGTTGACCACGCTGCGCAGGTCCAGGTTGTCGCGCAGCTCCTGGTCCGGATCGGCGGCCAGATTGGCGAACCCGGCGAGATTGCCGGCCTGGCGAAACCCGTAACGGATCAGGTCGTAGACGATGGGCGCGGCGGTATAGCCTTCGCCCCGGATCTTGAACGGGTTGGCGATGGTGCCGTGCATATCCTGCACCACCTGTGTGACTTCTCCGCCCATTGTTGTTAGTAGCTGGGCGAGCCCGCCCAGTTGTTGGCTCAGTCTTTTCATCCCCGGCTCCTCATGCGCTTATCGATCATAGCAGGGTTGGTGCGGCGTCCCAACGCCGCCCGGAGCCGCGCAGCGCCGGTTTGTCGGAACGTAAAATAGAGGAAAATCAAAGGGGTGGCCCCTGTTCACTGGCGAAGCGGAACGATAGATTGCTCCTCAACGATCACGACACGTCGAGGAGTGACTATGCGTACGTTCAGTAAAGGACTGTTAGTAGTAGTGTTTGGTGGCCTGCTGGGTCTGGCCGGTTGCGATCAGCAAGGCCCGATGGAAAAAGCTGGCGAAAACGTCGACGAGGCCGTTGAGGACGTCACCGAAGATCAGGGCCCCATGGAAGAGGCCGGTGAAGAGATGGGCGAAGCTTGGGATGAAACCAAGGAAGCCGGTAGCGAAATGGGCGAAGCCATGGACGGTGACGACAGCTAATACAGCTTCGTCAGCGACAAAAAAACCGCCGGTCACCCCGGCGGTTTTTTTATGCCCGGACGCCGGCGACGCCCGGGCCGAAAAGATACATTCGGCTACATCCGTTCACCCAAACGGGACGCATTGTGTCTTTGGTGCTCCCCCCCGGCTGGCTAGAGTGAATGCGTATTGGGTGGCCCTTTGCCACCCGTGATCAGGGGCGAATATTGCGGGCCGCCCGGCCCGTTAACCAGGAGTGATCCGATGGCTTCCGAGGGACAAAAGGCGGCGTCCGAATCGCCGTTGCGGCTCGCCATCGAGGCGCTTCACGGCCGCGCCCGGGCCCTTTCCGAGTACTACTCCGTATACCGTTCCGGGGCCGGCCCCCGGGCCCGTGGCCGCCGCCATCAGCGGGTCCGCGAGCTGCGCCACGATATCGTCCGCCTGCAGGCCTGGGCCTGGTACTTGTCGGTGGCCGATCGCCGGCCCTGGTGGTGGCGCGCGCTCTACCGGCTCAGTGGCGTGTTCGGCCGTGATCGGCGCGAGCAGGCCGGCCGGCGGCGCCACCGCCGCGCCGGCATTCAGCGCCTGAGCAGCTTCAGCGTGGTGGACCGGGCCTATGTGGCGCACATGGAGGACTTCCAGGGCCGCTTGCTGACCCTGCCGCTGGCCCAGCAAAGCCGGCCGGACCCGCGCCGCGCGGTCTGCCAGCAGCGGCTGGAAGACGCCGTGCGCAAGCTCGCCGAACACCGCCGCTGCCTGGCCGAAAACGCCGGCCGGGTGGCGGTGATCTGTTGGGCGCTGGCCCGGGTGCTGCGCGTGCGCGGCTGGCTGGGTCTGGACCGCGGCGAGCCCTGCGTGGTGGATTCATGAGCGCGTTGTCCCGCGACCTCGATACCCGCCTGCCGGTGGTGTTCACCCTGGCCGACCTGAAGCAGCAGCTGCCCGGCGACGAACAGGCCGCCATGGCGCTGGCCCTGCGCTGGCTGGAAAGTGGCCAGGTGCGTCAGGTGGCGCCGCCACGGCCGGTGTTCATCCGGCTGGGCAGCGGTGAGACACCCGCCGAGGCGGATCTGTGCCTGGCGCTGCGGCGCGCCTTCCCCTCCCTGGTGGTGGTGGGCGGCTCCGCGCTCTGGCGCCAGGGCATCAGCCACGAGCGGGACGCGGTGCTGGACTGCGCGGTCAGCGAGCCGGTGGACCGCTGTCCGCTGCCCGGCGTGCGCCTGCACCAACGGCCCGCCGGCTGGCTGGATGTGGTCTCCCGGGCCGGGGGACTGCACGGGCATCTCCACGAGGTGCCGCTGTTGAGCGCGGAAATGGCGGTGGCCGACGCCGCCCGCTTCACCGATGTCTGGGTGCCCGACCGGGACCACCTGGACTGGCGCACGCTCAGCGCGGAGCGCATCACCGCCGCCCAGGACGCGATGAACTCTTTGTGACCCCCCTGCGATAAGACGCCGGCGCATTGACCCCTTGCCGTCTCAAGAGTATAAATGCGAATCGTTATCAGGATCACTTTGAGTTCACTATGCTGTTCCTTCTCGCCGCGGTGCTGTTGACCGGCACCGCGTTACTGTATCTCTCCGACCGCCAGCAGCGGGCCCTGGCCCAGCCGTTGCCGGCCGCCGCCCGCCTTGCCGGCGTGATTCTGGTGGTCGGTGGTTTCGCCGGCTGGGGCTGGCGTTTGGGGCCGGGCGTGGGGTTGTTCACCGCCTGCTGGGTGTTCGCCCTGGGCGCCATCTCGCTGCCCATGCTGGTGGGCCATCTGGTCGACAGCTACCGGCGCCCCGGCGCCTCCGGAGAGAGGGCATGAGGGCGCTTCTGGGGGGGGTGCTGGGCTTGCCGCTGGCGGCCATGTTGTGCGGCCTGCTGGCGGCGGCGATGCCGGTGGACTGGCACGACTGGCTGGTACTGATGATGTTGCTGTGCCTGGTGTTCTGGGCCGCTTTGATCGTGCTCGCCGGGGTTGCGTCCAGCCATTGGCGTGCCGGCGTGGTACTGCTGGCGGC
>NZ_CAXPXK010000070.1:0-33649 GCF_964221125.1 Alloalcanivorax sp. | reverse complement strand
GATCTGGATTACTTCAAGAAGGTCAACGACACCCACGGCCACGCGGTCGGTGACCAGGTGCTGATTCACGTGGCCAATATCCTGCGCCGGCGGCTGCGCGCTTCCGACCTGGTGTGCCGGGTCGGCGGCGAGGAGTTCACGGTGTTACTGCCGGACACCGGGCTCGAGGAAGCGATCAAGGTGGCGGACAGCCTGCGCCGCCTGATCCGCGACACCCCCTACCGGGAACAGGCGGTGACGGTCTCGCTCTCCTGCAGCATCGGCGTGGCCCTGTGGCGGCGCGACGGCGACACCCTGGAACAGCTTATGGAGACCGGCGACAAACGTCTCTACCAGGCCAAGCAGGCCGGGCGGGATCGTGTGGAAAGCGGCCCGGTGGCGGGCTGAAGCCGCGGCGAAGGTGGACCCGTCGCACCCGGTTGCCGATACTGAGTGCCGACCAAGACCCGTCGCCGGCCGACACCGGGCCGCAAGGAGAAGTCATGAGCGATACCCGTTTGGAGAAGGATTCCCTGGGAGAGATCGAGGTTCCCGCCGAAGCACTCTGGGGCGCCCAGACACAGAGGGCGGTGGACAACTTTCCGATCAGCGGCCGGCACCTGCCGGACCGCTTTATCCAGGCGGTGGTGCGTGTGAAGCGCTGCGCCGCCAACGTCAACGCCGACCTGGAGTTGCTTGACGACCAGCGCCGCCGGGCCATCGTCGCCGCCTGCGACGAACTGCTGGGCGGCGCCCACACCGACCAGTTTCCGGTGGATGTGTTTCAAACCGGTTCCGGCACCAGCACCAATATGAACGTCAACGAGGTGATCGCCCGGCTGTGCGGCGACGCCGGCGTGCACCCCAACGACCACGTCAACCTGGGGCAGAGCAGTAACGACACCATTCCCACCGCCATGCACCTGTCCTCGGTGATGGCGGTCAGCGAGCAGCTGCTGCCCGACCTGGAACACCTGATCGCCACCCTGGGCCTGCGCGCGCGGGAGGGGAAAGACCTGGTGAAAACCGGCCGCACCCATCTGATGGACGCCATGCCGGTGACCGTGGAGCAGGAACTGCGCACCTGGGTGCTGCAGCTGCAGGCCGCCAGCGAGCGTCTGGCGCGCGCCCGCAACGAGCTGCACGCGCTGCCCCAGGGCGGCACCGCGGTGGGCACCGGCATCAACGCCCATGCGGAATTCGGTGACCGCTTCGCCGCCGCCCTGGCGGACGACACCGGTGAACCCTTCACCGCCTTGCCGTATCCTTCGGTGGCGCAAAGCGCGGTGGACGCGCCCTTGAACCTGTCCGCCGCCCTGCGCGGCCTGGCGGTGGTGCTGATGAAAATCAGCAACGACCTGCGCTGGATGAATTCCGGGCCGATTCACGGGTTATCGGAGCTGCAGCTGCCGGCCACCCAGCCCGGGTCGTCGATAATGCCCGGCAAGGTAAACCCGGTAATCTGCGAGTCCGCCACCATGGTGGCGGCCCAGGTCATGGGGCTGGACCAGGCCAACACCGTGGCGGCCCAGAGCGGCAACTTCCAGCTCAACGTGATGCTGCCGCTGGTGGCCACCAATCTGCTGGATATGACCCGCTGGCTGGCCAACAGCTGCCGTAATCTGGCCGACCAGGCCATCGAAGGGCTGACCTGGAACCAGGAGCACCTGGCGGAAGGCGTGGGCCGCAACCCGATTCTGGTCACCGCCCTGAATCCGGTGATCGGCTACGAAAAGGCCGCCGCCATCGCCAAGGAAGCGTTTTCCACCGGCCAACCGGTGATTGAGGTGGCGCTTGCGCACACCGATCTGGATCGCCAGCGTCTGGAAGCGCTGCTGGATCCCCTTAAACTGACCGGCCCGGGCTGAACCCGGGGCCGTGACCCTGTTTCACTTTTTAATTTTTGTTTGGTGATGGAGAGAGCAATGAGTAACGACCTGACCATTCAGCGCACCGCCGAAGCGGTGGAATCGCCGCTGGTGATCAACAGCATTCTGGAATCCGGCGTGCGTAACGCTCCCGAGCAGGAGATCGTCTACGCGGACCAGCGTCGCATGAGCTACCGGGATCTGGAAGAGCGGGTCAACCGGCTCGCCGGCGCGCTGGCGGAGTGCGGGGTCAAGCCCGGCGACACCGTGGCGGTGATGGACTGGGACACCCACCGTTACCTGGAAGCGTTCTTCGCCATCCCGATGATGGGCGCGGTGCTGCACACGGTGAACGTGCGCCTGAGCCCGGAACAGATTCTCTACACCCTGAACCACGCCGAGGACGACGTGATTCTGGTGAACCGGGAGTTTCTGCCGGTTCTCGAAGAGCTGAAAGACCGCATCGAAACCGTCAAACGCTACGTGCTGCTGGACGACGAAGGCGGCAACCTGGATTCCCAGCTGGACATTGCCGGCGAGTACGAAGCCCTGCTGCAACAGGCCCCGGCTGAATTCGATTTCCCGGAGCTGGACGAAAACACCCGCGCCACCACCTTCTACACCACCGGCACCACCGGCCTGCCCAAGGGCGTGTACTTCTCCCACCGGCAGCTGGTGCTGCACACCTTCGCCGGCCGCGCCGCGCTGTCCGGTTCCGGGCATGGACGTTTCAACCAGGACGACGTCTACATGCCGATCACGCCCATGTTCCACGTGCACGCCTGGGGCGTGCCCTATGTGGCGACGCTGCTGGGCGTCAAGCAGGTGTACCCGGGCCGCTACCTGCCGGAGACCCTGCTCAAGCTGCTGGTCACCGAGAAAGTCACCTTCTCCCACTGCGTGCCCACCATCATCCAGATGCTGCTGCAGGCCGAGGCCGCCAAGAACGTGGACCTGAAAGGCTGGAAGGTGATCATCGGCGGCTCGGCGCTGCCCAAGTCCCTGGCCAAGGGCGCGCTGGAGCGCGGCATCGACATCTACACCGGTTACGGCATGAGCGAAACCTGCCCGCTGATTTCCCTGGCGTTGCTGCCCCCGGAGCTGGAAGACGCGGACCTGGAAACCCAGGTGGACTACCGCACCCGCACCGGCCGCCCGGTGCCCATGGCTCAGATGCGGATCGTCGACGACAACATGAACGAAGTACCCCGCGACGGTAAAACCCAGGGCGAGCTGGTGCTGCGCGCGCCCTGGCTGACCCAGGGTTACCTGAAGGACGAGGACAACTCCAAGAAGCTGTGGCACGGCGGCTGGATGCACACCGGGGACATCGGCGTGATCGACGCCGACGGCTGGCTGAAGATCACCGACCGTATCAAGGACGTGATCAAGACCGGCGGGGAGTGGATCTCTTCCCTGGATTTGGAAGGGCTGATTCTGCAGCACGACGGCGTGGCCGAATGCGCGGTGGTCGGCGTGGAGGACCAGAAATGGGGCGAGCGCCCGGTGGCCCTGGTGGTCAAGGGCGGTGAAGTGGACGAAGACGCGATCAAGGAACTGGTCAGCCAGTACGCCGACAAGGGCGTGATCAGCCGCTACGGCATCCCCGACCGGGTGGTGTTCGTGGACGAGCTGCCCCGCACCTCGGTGGGCAAACTGGACAAGAAGAAGATGCGCGCCGAAATGGTGTGACACCCCCTGCCCGGGCCGGCGTCCGCCGGCCCGTTTTTCCTTCCCGTTGATCCGAATTTTCACCCTGCCAGAAGCGGAAACCGTGTAGGCTGCGGGAACCACGCTCACCGGACCGGGTCTGTTACCTGGCAGGCCCGGGGCGTTCGCGCGTGGGCCCGGCCAGGGACGGGCCGATATCCTAATGATAAACCGAGCGCACCTTAAGCCGGGCCGGCCTCAACAGGCACCGGGGTGCCTGTGAGCCTGGAGTAGAATAATGTTGCGAGTGATCGCGGGTCTGGCGGTGATCGCCGTACTGGCCGCCGCCGGTTGGTGGTGGTTGAGTGATGGGGAGAGCGCCGCCGCGCCGCAGCGTCCCGCCACGACGGTGAACGTGGTGCCCGCCATCAGCCGGCCGCTGAGTGACAACCTGGAAGTGGTGGGCACCGCCCGCGCCACCCGCGCCATTGTCCTGGTCACCCAGGTGGACGGCCGGGTCGACAAGATCCATTTCCAGGAAAGCCAGGAAGTGGAAGCCGGCGACCTGCTGGTGACCCTGGACGACCGCGCCGCCCGCGCCGAGACCGACCGCACCCGCGCCGACTACCAGCGCGCGCTCTCCGATTACCAGCGCGCGTCACGGCTGGTCGGCGGCAGCGCCATTTCCGAAGCGGAAGTCGCCAACCTGAAAACCACCATGGAGTCCGCCCGGGCGACCATGGAGTCCAGCCGCGTGGCACTGGATGACCATTACCTGCGCGCGCCGTTCGACGGCGTGGTGGGGCTGCGCCAGGTGGACGAGGGGGCCTTCCTGCAGGTGGGGGCGCCGATCACCACCCTGGACAGCGTGCGCAACCTGGAGGTGAACTTCCAGGTGCCGGAACGCTACCTGTCCGAGATCCGCCCCAATCTGACCGTGGAGGTCACCAGCGACGCCTACTCGGGCAAGGTGTTCCGCGGCAGAATCGCCATGCTCGACAGCCGCGTGGAGGCCGCCAGCCGCAGCCTGACGGTCAAGGCGCTGCTGGATAACGCCGACTCCCTGCTGCGCCCGGGCCAGTTCCTGCAGGTGTCGGTGTTGCTGGCGGAGCATCCGGCGCTGCTGGTGCCGGAGCAGGCGGTGATCTCCCAGGGTGCGCAGAGCTATGTGTTCACGGTGAGCAACGACGATGTCGCCGAGCGGCTGCCGGTGAGTCTGGGCGGGCGCCGCGACGGCTGGGTGGAAATCACCGCCGGCCTGGACCAGGGGCAACCGGTGATCGTTAACGGCCACAGCCGTCTCGGCAGCGGCGCGCCGGTCAAGGTGGTCGATGATGAAGGGGCTCTGATGCCCGCCCAGCGCGCGCTCCTGGAGGAGCCGGCCTGATGGTGCTCAGCGATGTGTCGGTCAAACGGCCGGTCTTCGCCACCGTGGTCAGCCTGCTGATCGTGGTCTTCGGCATCAGTGCGCTGATGAAGCTGCCGATCCGCGAATATCCCGATATCGACCCGCCCCAGGTGTCCGTGGAAGTCACCTACGAAGGCGCCGCCCCGGAGGTGCTGGACACCCAGATCATCCAGGTGGTGGAAGGGGCCATCGCCGGCGTCGAGGGCGTCAGCCGGATAGAGTCCCGCTCGCGGCTGGGCTCGGCGCGCACCTCGGTGGAATTCGATCTGGACCGGGACCTGGATATCGCCGCCAACGACGTGCGCGACGCCGTGTCCCGCATCATCAATCAGCTCCCCGAAGAAGCCGAAGCGCCGGTGATCGCGAAGAGCGACTCCGACGCCCGGCCGATCATCTGGGTGACGCTCAGCAGCGACACCCTGGCCACCCAGGAACTCACCGACTTCGCCGAACGCAGCCTGGTGGACCGCTTCGCGGTGCTCGACGGCGTGTCCGAGGTGAACATCGGCGGCGAGCGCCGCTACGCCATGTGGGTCTGGCTGGACCGCCAGCGCATGGCCGCCAATGGCATCGCGGTCAACGACATCGCCACGGCGCTGCGCGCCAATAACGTGGAGCTGCCCGCCGGGCGCCTGGAGTCCGACAGCCGCAGCTTCACGGTACGCGCCGACAACCGGCTCGCCACCGTGGAGGAATTCCGCGATCTGGTGCTGCGTCAGCAGGGCAGCTACCAGTTGCGGGTGGGTGACGTGGCGCGGGTGGAGCTGGGGGTCGAGAACGACGACACCGAGCTGCGCGCCAACGGCGAGACCGCCGTGGGCCTGGGCATTATCCGCCAATCCAAGGCCAACACCGTGTCGGTCTCGGACAATGTGCGCGCCGAGATCGAGCGGATCCGCGAAAACCTGCCCGCCGACATCGCGCTGGACGTCAATTACGACGAATCCCTGTTTATCCGCGCCTCCATCCGGGAAGTGCTGATCACCCTGGGCCTGTCCATGACCCTGGTGATCCTGGTGATCTTCGCGTTCCTGGGCAACCTGCGCGCCACCCTGATCCCGGCCGTCACTATTCCGGTGTCGGTGATCGGCGCCTTCATGGGCCTGGGGGCGTTGGATTTCTCCATCAACGTGCTCACCCTGCTGGCGCTGATCCTCGCCATCGGCCTGGTGGTCGACGACGCCATCGTCATGCTGGAGAACATTCAACGCCGTATCGACGAAGGCGAATCCCGGCTGGTGGCCGCCTACCTGGGGGCACGCCAGGTGGCGTTCGCGGTGGTCGCCACCACCCTCACCCTGGTGGCGGTGTTCGTGCCGATTTCGTTCATGGGCGGCGACGTGGGGCGGCTGTTCGGCGAGTTCGGCTTCACCCTGGCGGCGGCGGTGGTGATTTCCAGCGTGGTGGCGCTCAGCCTGGCGCCGATGCTGTGCTCGCGCTGGCTGCACCGCCACCGCAAGGAAGACGAAAACAAACACCTGCTCGAGCGGGGTCTGGCCCGTCTTAACGGCGGTTACGCCAGGGGCCTGAAGCGTTGCCTGGCCAACCCCTGGCCGGTGCTGGGCGTGGCGGCGCTGATCTGTGTGCTGGCCGGCCTGGCGTACACCGGCGTGCCCCGGGAGCTGGCGCCCACCGAGGACCGGGGCGTGTTCATCGTGCCGGCCACCGCGCCCCAGGGCGCCACCGCGGACTACACCACCCACCACATCAAGGAGGTGGAAGCCCTGATGCAGCCGTTGGTGGACAACGGCGAGGCCGAGCGGGTGCTGTCCATCGTCGGCTTCCGGGGGCAGCCGGAAAACGCCTTTATGATCACCCGGCTCAAACCCTGGGGCGAGCGCCAGCGCAGCCAGCAGGAGATCGTCCAGCAACTGCGCGGCGAGCTGGGCCAGGTGGCGGGCCTGCGCGCGTTCGCGGTGAACCCGCCGGGCCTGGGGCAGAGCGCCTTCAACCAGCAGCTTGAAGTGGTGATCGGCGGGCCGGACTACGAATCGGTGCAGCGCTGGAGCGAATCGGTGATGGCCTCCATGGAGGACAACCCCAACCTGCTCAGCGTGGACACCAACTACGAGGAAACCCAGCCGCAGCTCAACGTGGAACTAAACCGGGAGCGGGCCGCCGACTTCGGCCTGTCCGCCGCGGACGTGGGCCAGACTCTGCAGGCCATGTTCGCCACCCTGCAGGCCTCCACCTATGTGGACCGGGGCCGCGAGTACGATGTGCTGCTGGAAGCCAACGAAAGCGAAGCGCGGGTGCCCGACGACGTTAATCCGATTTACGTGCGCACCGACGCCGGCGAGCTGGTGCCGCTCTCCAGTGTGGTGGATCTGAAAACCGTGGGCGCCTCGCCGGAACTGCGCCGGGTGGACCGGCTGCCGGCGATCACCCTGTCCGCCAACATGGCCGAAGGCTATGACCTGGGCCGCGCCATCGACTTCGTGGAGCAGACCGTCAACGACACTCTGCCGCTGGAAGCGCGCCTCAGCTACAAGGGCATGGCGGAGGAATTCACCGAGGCGTCGTCGGCGATCTTCATCACCTTCGGCCTGGCCCTGCTGATCGTCTTCCTGGTGCTGGCGGCCCAGTTCGAAAGCTGGATCCACCCGCTGATCATCATGCTCACGGTGCCGCTGGCCATCGCCGGCGCGATCCTGGCGCTGCGGGTCACCGGTAACAGCCTGAACATCTACAGTCAGATCGGTATGATCATGCTGCTCGGCCTGATGGCGAAGAACGGCATTCTGATCGTCGAGTTCGCCAACCAGCTTCGGGATCAGGGTTACAGCGTGGCCGAGGCGGCCTACCAGGGCGCCATCATCCGCTTCCGGCCGGTGCTGATGACCGGGGTGTCCACCATCTTCGGCGCCGTGCCTTTGGTGCTGGCCACCGGCGCCGGCGCGGAAAGCCGCATCACCATCGGCGTGGTGATTCTCGGCGGTCTGTTGTTCGCCACCGTGCTCACCCTGTTTATTATTCCGGTGCTGTACGCCTGGCTGGCGCCCTACGCCAAATCCGCCGACGCCGTGAAACATCAATTGGAACAGGAGCTGCCCGGTGCACCGCGACAGTCCCCCGCCTCTTGAATACGAACTGGTGCGCAGCCGGCGGCGCTCCCTGGAAGTGCGGGTGCGCGTGGACGGCAGTGTGCAGGTGCGCGCTCCACTGAGACTGGCCGCCTACCGGGTGGAAGCCTTCGTGGACTCACGCCGGGACTGGATCCGCGATCAGCAGCAACGCATGGCGGCCCGGCCCCGGGTGCGCTGGCGCGACGGCGACCCCTGCCAGTACCTGGGTGAGCCGCTCACCCTGCGCGTCGCCGCCGCCGCCAGGGCGCGGGTGGCACGCCACGGCGACGAACTCCACGTGGGCGTGCCCGACCCCCACGACGAAGCCGCCGTCAGCCACGCGGTGCACGAGTGGTGGCGCGGGCTGGCGCGGACCCGCTTCCAGGAGAGCATCGAACGGCAGTTTCCCTGGTTCGCGGAACGGGGCCACCGGCTGCCGGTGCTGCGGGTGAAAAAGATGCGCAGCCGCTGGGGCTCGCTGTCCCGGCGCGGCTACATCAACCTGAGCCTGGCACTGATGCAGTACCCGCCGGCGGTGATCGACTATGTGGTGATGCACGAGCTTTGCCATCTGGAATACATGCACCACGGCCCCGCCTTCCACGCCTTGATGGACCGCCGGATGCCGGACTGGCCGGCCCGCAAGCGGCGCCTGGACGGCTGAGGTTTTACCCTTTTTAAACGCACGCCGACTTGTATTTCACCCGCCTTCCTTTTCCATGGTGGCATGGATATGTCAGCGCTTTTAAATGAGATCAAACAACGCGACCCTCACCACGCCCATTTTCACCAGGCCGTTGAAAGCCTGCTGAAAAGTGTCTCCGGGTATCTGGACCAGCACCCGGAGCTGCAAGAGCAAGGGCTGCTTGCCCGGCTGCTGGAGCCGGAGCGGGCGATCCGTTTCCGCGTGCCATGGGTGGACGACCGGGGCCAGGTTCAGGTCAACCGGGCCTACCGGGTGCAGATGAACGGCGCCCTGGGCCCCTACAAAGGCGGGCTGCGTTTCCACCCCTCGGTGAACCTGGACGTGCTCTCTTTTCTGGCGCTGGAACAGACCATCAAAAACGCGCTCACCGGGCTGCCGTTGGGCGCCGGCAAGGGCGGCGCCGATTTCGACCCCAAGGGACGCAGCGACGCGGAGATCATGCGTTTCTGCCAGGCGTTGATGGCGGAGTTTCACCATCACATGGGGCCGGACATCGACGTGCCCGCCGGTGACATGGGCGTGGGCATGCGCGAAGTGGGCTATCTGTTCGGCATGTACCGCAAATTGTCCCGTTCCTTCGGCGGCGCCTTCACCGGCAAGAGTGTGGACTTCGGCGGCAGTGTGCTGCGGCCGGAAGCCACCGGCTACGGCGTGATCTATTTTCTACAGAGCATGCTGGCCCATCAGACTGAGAATCTCAGCGGCAAGACCGTGGCGGTGTCCGGCGCCGGCAACGTGGCCCGGCACGCCGCCGCCAAGGCGCTCGAGGAAGGCGCCACCGTGGTCACCCTGTCCGATTTCCGTGGCACGGTTCACGCCCCCGAGGGCCTGGACGACGCCCACTTGGACGCGGTGGCGCGCATCAAGGCGGACGGCGGCGGCCTGGACCGGCTCGCTGAAGAGTTTGACGGCATCGAGCATTATCAAGGGGAGCGGCCGTGGCGGTTCGACTGCCAGGTGGCGCTGCCCTGTGCCACGGAAAACGAACTGGAGGAAGACGACGCCCGGCGGCTGGTGGACAACGGCTGTCGCTGGCTGGCGGAAGGCGCCAATATGCCGTGCACCGCGGCGGCGGTGGCGGTGTTCAAGGACAGCGACATGCTGTACGCGCCGGGCAAGGCGGCCAACGCCGGCGGCGTGGCGGTGAGCGGCCTGGAAATGAGCCAGAACAGCCGCCGCGAATCCTGGTCCGCCGGCGAGGTGGACCGGCGGTTGCGCGACATCATGGAGCGCATCCACCGCCGCTGTCTGGAACACGGCGGCGATGAAGCCCGTCCGGATTACCTGACCGGCGCCAGTGTCGCCGGCTTTCAGCGCGTGGCGCGGGCGATGCTGGGGCAGGGCATTATCTAGCCCGGCGTCAGGCCGGGCGCACGGTGAGCTTGTGCTGGGCCAGGCGCGGCGGGTCCGGGAAGTCGATCAGCGCCTCGGCGCCGATATCGCGCAGGAACGTATCCGCCCGGCGGCGGTTGTCCGCGTCCAGGCCGTTCAGGTGGTCGCGCACCCGCTGGATCATCCACAGGCTGTAGGGGCGGATGATACGGCTGCCTTCGCGGCCCTCCAGGGTAAAGGCGTGACTGCCCAGCGCCCGGGGCAGGGTCTCGCCGGGGTGTTCCGCCATCCAGGCGCGCACGTGATGGGCCACGTCCACCATCGCCGGCAACATTTCCCTGGCCAGGCGCTTGAGCACCGGCAGCAGGGTTTCCGGGATGCTGTCGTTGTCGTCCAGCGGGGCGCGCAGGCCGCCGGGCTCGAAATGCAATTGCTCCACCCAGCGTGCCACGTTCGGCGCCCGTTCGCGCATCAGTTTGCCGGCCGTGGGGTCCCGGTACAGGTGGGCGTAGAGCGGCCCGATCAGGCCGAAATCCGCGATCGTCGCCTGGCCGCCCAGCAGGGCCGGGTGCTCGGCGAAATGGGCGTCCAGCTCGGCGAGCAGGTTCTCGTAGGCGGTCTCCACCGCGGGCACCATGTCCTCGGTGGCGCCCAGCAGGGTGGCCGCCTTGGAGAACGGCACCGCCAGTTTCTGGCCGATGGCCAGCTGGTTTTCCGCGGACTCATCGGGGGCGTTCATGGCGCCGAATTCCGCCATCGCCCAGTCGCGGTCGTAGAACCACCGGTAATGCATGGCCGGAATCACCAGCCACTCGTCCCCGTAGGCTTCCAGCATCAGCGCCACCAGCTTGCGCAACGGCGTGGCCGGGTGCAGCGCCGGGCCGTCGTCGGTTCGCGCCTGTTCCAGGGTTTCGATGATCACCGTGCTGTCCTGGAGGATGCGACCGTTCCCATCGCGCAGCACCGGGATCACCGGCGCGCCCACCGCCGGCACGATCACCTGGCGGTAGACGTCGGCGGTGGAGAGTACCTCCTCGAACGGTATCGCGGCCCAGCGCAGGTAGGCGCGGACTTTTCCGGTGAAGTAACTGACTTCGGCCCCGTACAGCGTGGTGGTCATGGTCTAGTTCCTGGTTCCGTTTTTGGCGGGCAAGAAAAAACCCCGCATGAAGCGGGGTTCTTCCCGGTCGTTGAGGTCGTCTTATTCGCCGACGACGTTCGCGGCCTGCGGTCCCTTGGGACCTTGCTGAATGTCGAAAGTGACTTTCTGACCTTCCGCCAGAGTGCGGAAGCCCGAGCCGTTGATCGCGCTGAAATGCACGAACACATCCGCGCCACCGTCATCCTGGGAAATAAAGCCGAAACCCTTGGATTCGTTGAACCATTTCACGGTACCAGTAGCCATTGAATCAATACCTCGAAAAAACTGAACATAGGGTGTTGCTTGCAAACCAGGAGGGGGTGTTCGGAGACTTCTTGGGCTTCACGCGAAGGAAGGCAACTACCAAAACCAACCACTGCCAAATCTGCAGCAATTTGACTTTACTACCCTTTTTTGCGCCGTTCCAAGCCTTTTTTTGTTAAACGCGGCCGGCGTCGCGCCGGGCTTATTTGAACCCGGCGGCGATCTCCAGTTCGCGTATCGATTGCTCCAGATAATCCAGCAGACGCTGCATGGACGGCAGTGTCCGGCGGCAGGCAATCAGCCCGAATTCGATCTGACCCCGGTAACTGGTCAGCGTCATGTTCAAGGCGATGCGGTCCAGCACGATGGACACCGGGTACATGCCCTCCAGCCGCGCACCGTTCCAGTACAGCGGCTCGCGCGGCCCCGGCACGTTGGAAATAATCACGTTGAAGGCACGCCATTTCGGCGCCAGGCCGGTGAGCAGATTCAAGCCGGTGGGCGCCATGCTGAGCGCGGTGAAATTAAGAATTTCTTCCGGGCTCATTTGCGAGAAACGCTTCTTCGCCTCGCGCACCGACGCCTGCACCACACGCAGACGGTTGGCCGGGTCGCAGATGTGCGTGCCCAGGTTGGCGAGGATCATCGCGATCTGGTTGCCGCCGGCGCTGTCGTCCTTGCGCAGGGACATCGGCACCATGGCGATCAGCGGGCGGTCGGGCAGGGCGTTCTGGCTGATCAGGTATTCCCGCAGCGCGTGCCCGCACATGCTCAGCACCACATCGTTGAGGGTGCAGTTAAAGGCGCCGGACAAACGCTTGAGGCGATCCAGCGAATAACTCTGCGCCGCGAACCGCCGGGACCCGGTGATGCACTGGTTCAGAATGGTGTCCGGGGCCTGGAAGATGGAAACGAAATTGGGGTCGTCCTTGGCCTTCTGGGTGACGCTGTAGATCTCCCGGGCGAGCGCCGGCACCGTGGCGATCTGGCGGCTGGCGCCGGTGGTCAGACGGGCCAGGCTGCTGACCGCGTCCACCGGGTTGCTGGGCAGGCCCCGGCCGCGCTTCTTCGGCTTGTAGGCCCACACCGGCGGCAGATCCCGCTCTTCCGGGTCCGGCGACAGCGCGCGCATGCCCATGCGCATGGCGGAGATACCGTCCACCACCGAGTGGTGCACCTTGGTATACAGTGCGAACTGACGGCCGCGGATGCCCTCGATCAGATGGGCTTCCCACAGTGGCCGCTCCCGGTCCAGCAGGTTGGAGTGCTCCGCGGACACCAGCGACAGCAGCTCACGGATGCGACCGGGTTTGGGCAGCGCTTCATGGCGGAAATGGTGATCCATGTCGAACTGCTGGTCTTCCATCCACTGGTACTGGCCGAAGCGGCGGGTCAGACGCTGGTTGAAGGGCGGTTCCGGCGAGGAATACTCGCGGATCGAGCGCGCCAGCTCGCTGACGTACTTGGGGCCGGCGCCCTCCGGAAATGAAAACAACTGCAGTCCCGCCACATGCATCGGCTGCTGGCGTTTCTCCAAATACAGAAACAGTTGATCCACGGGACTCAACGTTTTCATGCCATCCCCTTTTTATTATGGAAAGTGGTGATTTCTTTCATATTAGCAGAGCCTTTCCGGCCTGACTGTGCCTTCCTTGTAAGACTTCCAAGGTACCCCGGTGCTGCGGGTAACGCTCGTAAAATCATGGGTTGCAAGATATCTGCCATGGTCTCGCCACCCGCCGGTCATACCCGTTCCCCAGTCTGAGACCGACATCCAAAGGCGGAGCCAGACATGAAGGCGTTATCCTGGGTAATCGCCGGCACCTTGATGGCCGGTGGCGTTCACGCGGACGTTCTGATCAGTGAGTATGTGGAAGGCAGCGGCTTTAACAAGGCCCTGGAGCTGTATAACGGCGGCGCCGACACCGTCAGCCTGGACGGCTACCGCCTGGAACGCTACTCCAACGGCGGCACCGACGCCTCCGGCGTGCTCGAGCTGGACGGCGAGAGCCTGGCGGCCGGGGCGGTATTGGTGATCGTCAGCAGCCAGGCCGGCGCGCCGCTGAACGGGCTTGGCGATATCAGCAGCGGCGTGATCAGCCACAACGGCGATGACGCCTATGTGCTGCGCGACGCCGACGGCGTGGTCGACAGCTTCGGTCGTGTCGGCGAGGACCCGGGCAGCGCCTGGGGCAGCGGCGACACCACCACCGTCAACCAGACCCTGCGCCGGCTGGAGACCGTCACCACCGGTGATACCGTGATCGATGACGCCTTCGACCCCGCCGACCAGTGGCGGGCCTTTCCCGAGGATACCCTGGACGGCCTGGGCGTGTATGGCGAAGGGGCCGGTGACGGTGGCGACGACGGCGGCGATTCGCCCCCGGCGCTGGGCGCCTGCGGCGACGCCGACACACCGCTGTCGGTGGTGCAGGGCAGTGGCGCCAGCACCCCCCTGGACGGCGAAACCGTGGTGGTGGAATCCGTGGTCAGCGCCGTCTACCCGGACCTGGACGGCTTCTTCCTGATGGAACCGGCCGCCGACCGGGACGACAACCCTGCCACCTCGGAAGGTCTGTTCGTGTACGCCCCCGACGCGGCGGTGAACCCCGGTGAGCGGGTCCGGCTGGCGGGCACCGCCGGCGAATACTTCGAGCAGACCCAGGTGAGTCTGCAGGGGGAGCCGCTGGTCTGCGCGGTGGAGCAAACCCTGGAGCCGGTGGCCTTCACGCTGCCGTTCGCCGATTGGAGCGCCCCGGAAGCCCTGGAAGGCATGCTGGTGAATGTCAGCCAGACGCTCACCGTCACCGAGGTCTATGATCTGGCCCGTTTCGGCAGCGTGGTGCTCGCCGAAGAGCGCCAGTGGATCCCCACCCAGGTGGCGGAACCGGGCGCCCCGGCGAAGGCGGTGGCGGACCGCAACGCCCTGGGCAGTATCGTTCTTGATGACGGCCTCAACATCCAGAACCCGGAGCCGGTGCGCTATCCCGAGGGCGGTCTTTCCGCCACCAATACCCTGAGGGTGGGCGACCGGGTCGACCCGGACTTCCGCGCCGTTGTCAGCTACAGCTTTGAAGAGTGGCGGCTGCAGCCGGTGGACGAAATCACCTTCCGCGCCGCCAACCCGCGCCCGGCGGCGCCGCCCCGGGCGCCGGGCAGCAACCTGCGGGTGGCCGCCTTCAACGTGCTTAACTTCTTTAACGGCGACGGCCAGGGCGGCGGCTTCCCCACCGCCCGCGGCGCCGACAACGCCGAGGAGCTGGCGCGCCAGAAAGCCAAGCTGGTGGCGGCGCTCACCGCCCTGGACGCGGACATCATCGGTCTGATGGAAATCGAGAACGACGGCTACGGACCGGATTCGGCGATCGCCGAACTGGCCGAGGCCCTGGGGCCGGCGTGGCGCTTCGTGGCCCACGGCGAGGCCGGGCTGGGCAGCGACGCCATCGCCGTGGGGCTGCTCTACCGCGATGATGTGGTGGCCGAGGCCGGCGAGGCGGCGACCCTGGACACCGGTGCCTTCGGCAACGAGACCAACCGCCACCCGCTGGCGCAGAGCTTCCGCCTGCTCAACAACGACCAAGTGCTGACGCTGGTGGTGAACCACTTCAAGTCCAAGGGCAGTTGTCCGGACGACGGCGTCAACGCGGCCCAGGACGATGGCCAGAGCTGCTGGAACGCGGAGCGCACCCAGGCCGCCGAGGACCAGCTCGCCTGGCTGGCCGGGCAGCCCACCGGGGTGGCGGACGAGGATGTTCTGGTGCTCGGAGACCTGAACGCCTATGCCCTGGAAGACCCGGTGCGGGCCTTCCAGGACCAGGGTTTCGTGGATCTGCTCACCCGCTTCCAGGGCGACCAGGCCTACAGCTACCTCTTCGACGGCGAAACCGGACATCTGGATCACGCCCTGGCCAGCCCGTCCCTGGATGCCCGGGTGGTCGACGCCGGCGCCTGGCACATCAACGCGGACGAACCCCGGGCGCTGGATTACAACCAGGACTTCAAAAGCGATCAGCAGATCGACGACTTCTTCGCCGCCGATGCCTACCGGTCGTCCGACCACGACCCGCTGCACGTCGACCTGAACCTCACCGCCGACGACGGCGAGGCGGCCCCACCGGCCGACGACGACAGCGGCGGGGGCGGCGGCCTGGGCTGGCTGTGGCTGGCCCTGGTGTTGGCCGCCGGGCGCCGCCGCCGCGCCTGATCCGGCGTCGAGACCCTTCCCGCTTTCCGTTATCATCGGCGATTCAACGGAACGGGAAGGGCCCTAATGCCAAAAAAATACGCCGACCGTCGTCGCCGCGCCTTTGTGATCGCCTTGCAGGAATCCGACGCCCACTGGGGCGCCCTGTTCGGTGATGAGGTGTTCTACGATCTGAACTATTCCGATCTGTTCACCCGCATGTGGCTGGCCCGGGACCGGGCGTTCACCAAAACCGAGCTCTACCGTTTCATGCCCAAGGTCAGCCACCGCACCGCGGTGAAGTACGTGCAGACCGCCATCGAGAAGGGCCTGCTGGACGAGACCGTGGACGACCAGGACCGCCGCCGGCGGCGCATCACCATGTCGCCGCAGCTGCTGAAAGTGATCGAGGATTTCCTCGACGCCTCCCTGCAGACCTTCGAGAAGCGCCGGGTCTTTTCTTGACGACGCCTTGCGGGCGCCGGCCGCAGACTGCCGGAATGACGACTGCGACCCCCCAACGGTTCGCCGCCGTGCTGTTCGATCTGGACGGCACCCTGGCGGACACCCGGCTTGATTTCACCGCCATCCGCGCCGAGGTCGGCGTGCCCGAGGGCATCGGCGTGCTCGAGTACCTGGACCGGCTGGAGGACGCCGCCCGCGCCGAGCAGGGCCGCCAACGCCTGCACGAGTTCGAGATGCGCGGCGCCGACGCCGCCGAATGGATCGACGGCGCCGAGTCCCTGCTGCAACGGTTGGCGCGGGCGCGGGTGCCCACCGGCATCCTCACCCGCAACAGCCGGGCCGCGGTGGCCCGCACCGGCGAGATTCTGGATCTGGCGGTGGACTGCATTCTCACGCGGGAGGATTGTGCCCCGAAACCGGATCCGGAGGGGCTGTTGATGCTCAGCCGGCAATTGAGCGTGCCGCCCGAGGCGTGCGTGTACGTGGGGGATTTCGTCTACGACCTGCAGGCCGCGCGCAACGCGGGCATGGCCGCGTGTCTATTGCGCAACCCCGGCAACCAGCGGTTCGTCGATCAGGCCGATCTGGTGATCGACCGTCTCGACGAACTGCTGCCGCTGGCCGGGCTGGATCACTCGTAGTCGAACGAGAAGTGCTCCGGCGCCAGCTGCATGGTGCTCTTGGTGGGTTTCAGGGCCGCTTCCGCGTGGCCCTTGGCGGTGGGCAGCATGCGCTCGAAGAAGAACTCCGCGGTGGCCAGCTTGGCCTGGTAGAACTCCTTCGGCTCGGCGCCGCCGTGCTCCAGCTTGTCCGCCGCCACTTTCGCCTGCAGCGCCCAGAAGTACGCCATCATCGCGTAGCCTGAGTACATCAGGAAATCGTGGCTGGCGGTGCCGACCATCTCCCGGTCCTTGGCGGCGTTGAGCATGATGCGGGTGGTCAGGTAGTTCCACTCGGCGGCGATCTTCAGCAGCTTCCAGGCATAGGGACGCAGCTGGCCGTCGCGCAGGTTCTTGGTGCCGAAATCCACCAGTTTCTTGGAGAAATCACGGACGCACTTGCCGCGGCTGGAGAGCAGCACCTTGCGGCCCAGCAGGTCGAGGGCCTGAATGCCGGTGGTGCCCTCATAGAGCGTGGCGATGCGCGCGTCGCGCACGATCTGCTCCATGCCGTGTTCCTTGATGTAGCCGTGGCCGCCGAAAATCTGCATGGCGTCGTTGGCCACTTCCAGGCCCTTCTCGGTGAGGAAGCCCTTCAGGATCGGCGTCAGGAAGCCCAGCTCGCTGTCCCAGCGATCGTATTTTTCCTGATCGTCTTCCAGCATCCCGGAGATCATGTTGTCCGCGTACTGCGCGGCGAAGTAGATCATCGCCCGGCCGCCCTCGGCGATCGCTTTCTGCTTGAGCAGCATGCGGCGCACGTCACCGTGGTGGATCAGGGCGTCGGCCACCGCGTCCGGGTCTTTCTTGCCGGACAGGGCGCGCATGGAGCGGCGTTCCTTGGCGTAGGGCAGTGAACCCTGGTAGGCCAGCTCGGCGTGGGCGATGCCCTGGCAGGCGGTGCCGATGCGCGCCGAGTTCATGAAGGTGAACATGCACTCCAGGCCCTTGTTCTCCTCGCCGATCATAAAGGCGGTGGCCTCGTCGAAGTTCATCACGCAGGTGGCGGACGCCTTGATGCCCATCTTCTTTTCCAGGGAACCGCACACCACGCCGTTGCTCTCGCCGATCTTGCCGGGCAGGTACTTGGGCACGATGAACAGGGAAATGCCCTTGGTGCCCTTGGGCGCGTCCGGCAGACGGGCCAGCACGATGTGAACGATGTTCTCGGTGAGATCGTGGTCGCCGGAGGAAATGAAGATCTTGGTGCCGGTGATCTTGTAGGAGCCGTCCGCCTGCGGCTCCGCCTTGGTCTTCACCTGACCCAGGTCGGTGCCGCACTGCGGCTCGGTCAGGCACATGGTGCCCGCCCAGGTGCCTTCGGTGAGGGGCGTCAGATAGGTGGCCTTCTGATCCTCGTCACCGTGCAGCTGAATGGTGTTCATGGCGCCCAGCGACAGGCCCGGGTACATGGCGAAGGGCCAGTTGGCGGTGCCCATCATTTCCTGCTTGAACAGGCCCAGCGACATGGGCAGGCCCTGGCCGCCGTACTCCGCCGGGTGGGACAGGCCCTGCCAGCCGCCGGCCACGTACTCCTGGTAGGCTTCTTTATAGCCCTTGGGCGTGGTGACCTGGCCGTCTTCCAGCTTGCAGCTCTCGTGATCGCCACTGTGGTAGAGAGGACCGATGGTGTTCTCGCACAACTTGGCCAGCTCGCCAAGGATCGCTTCCACCATGTCCGGCGTGGCTTCCTCGCCGTTGGGCAGCGTCTTGTAGTGGCTCTCGAAGTCGAACACTTCGTTGATCAGAAAGCGCATATCGCGCAGGGGGGCCTTGTAGGTCGGCATAACACACCCTCGTCAGCAATTCCGGACGCGAACCGGAGGGTTCGCTTCACAATAGCCCGGCATTCTTAGCGAACAAGCGTTGACTGACATTGACGGAGCAGCGGCGTGTCGCGGCTACAGGGTGAATCGGCGCTTTGTAAGCGCCTTGAGAACGGCTATACACAGAGTTGAACGGCCGGCGGCGGGCTCAGCCCTTGTCCTTGCCCTTCCAGCTGTACATGGAGGTGGAAACCCCGGTGCGCCGCGCCACCTGATCCCAGAGCTTGCGCGGCAGCACCCCCTTGAGCAGCTCCACGGAGCGGGCCATGGGCGGCTCGATCACGAACGCTTCCCCCTTGGCCACCCCGTTGAGAATGCTGTCGGCCACCCGGTTGGGCGTCAGCATGGGGGAGAACAGCGGCGTTTTAACGCCCTTGAACATGCCCGTGGCGATATAGCTGGGGCACACGGTGGTCACCTTCACCTGTTTCAGGCCGCGCTCCAGCATCTCCAGGCGCAGGGATTCGGAAAAGCCCACCACCGCCCATTTGCTGGCCGCGTAGGTACTGCCGTAGGGCAGGCCGATAAACGCCGAGGCGCTGGCGATATTGACCAGATGGGCACGCGGCGCGGCGATCAGATCGTCCATGAAGGCGTGGGTGCAGGCTATCAGCCCTTCGCTGTTGACCTTGAAGGTGTCCAGGTGGCGCTGCAGGTCGACCTGTTCGAATTCGCCGCCGAACACCACCCCGGCGTTGTTGATCAGCATGCTGATCGGGCCGCGCTCTTCGTGCAGCTTGTCGCGGAAACGGGCGATGGTGGCGGTCTTGCTCACGTCCAGGGTGTAGGCGTGGGCGTTGCCGCCGGCGTTACGGATGCATTCCACCACCTCGCGGGCGGCGGCGATGCGCCGCGCGGTGACGATCACTTCGGCGCCCCGGGCGGCCAGCTTCTCCGCCATCAGGCGGCCGATGCCGGCGCCGGCGCCGGTGATCACAACACGGTGGTTATCGAATCGGGTCATGGGCGCTCCAATGAAGGTTGCGAAGATTATTTGGGCAGTTTGATGCCGATCAGCAGCACGCGGCCCTGCTCCACGGTGCGGGCGCGCAGCTTGAGGCCGCCCAACCGTACCGTGTCGCCCACCACGGCCTGCTGGCCGAACTGCCGCTCGAACACCGCCTCCACGGTCAGGCCGTGCAGCAGAGGGTCGATCTGCTCGATGCCGTACACCGCCACCAGCTGCTCCACCGGCACGCCGCCGCGCACGAAGAAATCGCCGTAGAAGCGCTTCTCGTCCTTGGAGAGACGGTGGCACAGATCCGATAAATAGTCGCGCTCGCCCACCGGCGCCAGCCAGGTGACCAGATCACCGGCCTCGATCACCGGGTCCTCGGCCAGGTTGCGGAACTCCTTGTTGCGGATGATCAGCAACGGCGTGATGCGCGGCGTGGTGATCGCCCCCAGCCGCTGGCCTTCCGCCTTGGCGGAGGCGTCCACCTCGAACTGCATGACATAGCGGTCGCCGGTGGCCGCCAGCGGCACCATCTGTTTGGGCGGTGTGGTGGCCGGCACCGACACCTTCAACCAGCGCGCCATGTAGCGCAGGCTGGCGCCCTGGGCGAGCAACGAAATCAGCACCACCACCAGGGTGATGTCGAACAGCAGCCGGGTCTGGCCGACGCCGGCCAGCAACGGGAACACCGCCAGCACAATGGGCACGGCGCCGCGCAGACCGGTCCAGGAAATAAACAGCTTCTCGCGCCACTTGAAACGGAACGGCAGCAGGCTGACCCACACCGACAGCGGGCGCGCCACCACCATCAGGAACAGCGCCACCAGCAGGGCATTGATCAGGCCGTCGCCGATCAGCTCCGAGGGCGTCACCAGCAGCCCCAGCATCAAAAACATGCCGGACTGGGCCAGCCAGGCCAGGGAATCCATCGAGCGCAGCACGTTGTCGCCGGTGCCGCCGCGCCGGTTGCCCGCCACCAGGCCGGCCAGGTACACCGCCAGGAAACCGCTGCCGCCGGCCAGGTTGGTGGTGGCGAACACCATGGCGCCGCCGCTGCACAGCAGCAGCGCGTGCAGGCCTTCGTTGCTGCGCGCGCGCAGCAGAATCTCGCTGAGCAGCGCGCCCAGACCCAGGCCCAGCAGCATGCCCAGGCCGAACTGCTGGATCAGGGTAATCAGCATTTCCCAGCCGAAGCTGACCTCCGGGTTCATCATCACCCCCACCAGCATCAGGGTGATAAAGATCGCCATGGGGTCGTTGAGGCCGGATTCGATCTCCAGGGTGCTGGCCACCCGCTCGTTGATGGTCACGCCGGCGCCCTTGACCACATTGAAGACCGCGGCGGCGTCGGTGGAGCCGATGATGCCGCCCAGCAGCAGGCCCAGGCGCCAGTCCACGTCCATCAACCAGGTGGCGAAGGCGCCCACCAGCGAGGCGGACAGCATCACGCCCACGGTGGCCAGGCTGAGCGCCGGCTTCAACGCCAGGCGGAAGGTGGTCAGCCGGGTGCGCAGGCCGCCGTCGAGCAGAATAATCGCCAGGGCGATGTTGCTGACCACATAGGCCAGCGAGAAATCATCGAACTGAATGCCGCCGATACCGTCTTCGCCGGCCACCATGCCCACCACCAGGAACACCAGCAGGGAGGGCACGCCGATGCGCGCACTCAGGGTGCCCAGCAGCAGCCCCACGAACATCAGGCCGGTGCCGATCAGCAGGAAAACGTTCAGTGATTCCAAATGCGCTCCGGGAATATCAGGGGTAAAACGAACAGAGCATCAAGTATATAGAAAGGCCGGTGTCGACTCACTGTCGGACCGGCGCAGCCGACGCGCTTTTTACCCGCCCTTTATTTTGTTTGGGTTCGGACTATACTAGCGCGCCCGATCTGATCATATTTTAAGCGGCGCCCCCCGGGCGTGTCGCGAGCGAGCTTGACTATGGATTACCCCCAGCGATTCGGCGTTTTGGTGATTGGTGGCGGCCACGCCGGCACCGAAGCGGCTCTGGCGTCCGCCCGCATGGGCGTGGACACCGTGCTGCTGACGCACAATATCGAGACTCTGGGCCAGATGAGCTGCAACCCGGCCATCGGCGGTATCGGCAAGAGCCACCTGGTTCGGGAAATCGACGCCCTGGGCGGGGCCATGGCCCGCGCCACCGATAAGGGCGGTATCCAGTTCCGCGTGCTCAACGCCCGCAAGGGCCCGGCGGTGCGCGCCACCCGCGCCCAGGCCGACCGAGTGCGCTACAAGGCGGCGATCCGCGCCACCCTGGAGAGCCAGTCCCACCTGACCCTGTTCCAGCAAAGCGTGGACGACCTGATCGTCGAGAACGGGCGCTGCGTGGGGGCGGTGACCAACATGGGCCTGCGCTTCCACGCCGACGCCGTGGTGCTGACCGCCGGGACCTTCCTGGGCGGTGTCATCCATGTGGGCCTGGACCACCACCAGGGCGGCCGCGCCGGCGACCAGCCCTCCAACGCCCTGGCGCGCCGGCTGCGCGAGCTGCCGTTCCGCGTCGACCGTCTGAAGACCGGCACGCCGCCGCGCATCGACGGCAAGACCGTGGACTTCTCGGTGATGGAAGAGCAGTGGGGCGACCAGCCGCTGCCGGTGATGAGCTATCTGGGCAAGGTGGAAGAGCACCCGCGCCAGACCTGCTGCTTTATTACCCACACCAATGAGCGCACCCACGACATCATCCGCTCCGGGTTCGACCGCAGCCCCATGTTCACCGGCGTGATCGAAGGCACCGGGCCGCGGTACTGCCCGTCCATCGAGGACAAGGTGAGTCGTTACCCGGACAAGAACAGCCACCAGATCTTCGTCGAACCGGAAGGCCTGGATACCTTCGAGCTGTACCCCAACGGCATTTCCACCAGCCTGCCGTTCGATATCCAGCTGGAGGCGGTGCGTTCCATCCGTGGTTTCGAGAACGCCAGCATCACGCGGCCTGGCTACGCCATCGAGTACGACTACTTCAATCCCCAGGACCTCAAGCACAGCCTGGAGACCAAGCACATGCCCGGGCTGTTCTTCGCCGGCCAGATCAACGGCACCACCGGCTACGAGGAAGCCGGCGCCCAGGGGTTGCTGGCGGGCCTGAACGCGGCCCTGCTGAGCCAGGAAAAAGAGGCCTGGACGCCGCGCCGCGACGAAGCCTACGTGGGCGTGCTGGTGGACGACCTGATCACCATGGGCACCCAGGAGCCCTACCGCATGTTCACCAGCCGCGCCGAATACCGGCTGCTGCTGCGCGAGGACAACGCCGACCTGCGCCTCACCGAGAAAGGCCGCGAGCTGGGCCTGGTGGATGACGAGCGCTGGGCGGCCTTCGAGGCCAAGCGCGAAGGCATGGAGCGTGAGCAGGCGCGGCTCAAGGCCACCTTCGTGCGCCCCGGCACCGTGGAAGCGGAGCGCGTCAACGCGCTGCTCGACAAGCCGCTGCCCCACGAGTACACCCTGATGGATCTGCTCAAGCGTCCGGAGCTGAGCTACCGGCCGCTGGCCGAGGCGGCGGGCCTGGCGCCGGCCGCGCCGGCGGTGATCGAGCAGGTGGAGATCGTCGCCAAGTACGCCGGCTACATCGACCGCCAGGAAGCGGAAATCGCCAAGCTGCGCGCCGCCGAGGACCAGGCCCTGCCGCTGGACTTCGACTACCGGGCGGTGCAGGGGCTGTCCAACGAGGTGAAGCAGAAACTCGAGGACGTGCGCCCGGAGACCATCGGCCAGGCCGGCCGCATTCCCGGGGTCACCCCGGCGGCGATCTCGCTGCTGCTGATCTTCCTTAAGAAGCATCGTCACCAGGCGGCCCGGCAGGCATGACCGACCGGGACCGCCTGGCCGGCGGGCTCCAGGCACTGGGTGTGTCGCTGAACGACGCCCAGCAGCAGGCGCTGCTCGATTACCGCGACCTGCTGGTGAAATGGAACCGCGCCTATAACCTCACCGCGGTGCGCGACCCGGGCGAGATGATCCAGCGCCATCTGCTGGACTCGCTGTCGGTGCTGGCGCATCTGGACGACCGCGATACCCTGGACGTGGGCACCGGCGCCGGCCTGCCCGGTATTCCGCTGGCCATCGCCCGGCCGGATCTGCGTTTCGTGCTGCTCGACAGCAACGGCAAGAAAACCCGCTTCGTGCGCCACGCCCGCCGGGAATTGGGGCTTCCCAACGTGGAGGTTGTGAACACCCGCGTGGAACAGTACCGTAATGCTCCATCGCAGATCATCAGCCGGGCGTTCGCCGCCCTGCCGGACATGCTGCAGGCCCTGGCCCCCCTGATCACCGACGGCAGCCGCGTTCTCGCCATGAAAGCGGCCGCCGCCGACCAGGAACTGGCCGGCCTGCCCGCCGGCTGGCGGGCCCGGGTGGCGCCTCTGTCGGTCCCCGGACTGGCGGAGGCCCGCGTGCTGGTGATCGCCAGCCGGGCCGGACCGCACGTGCCGGAATAAGGAGACCGCAGTGACCACCGTTTTTGCCATTGCCAACCAGAAAGGTGGAGTGGGCAAGACCACCAGCAGCGTCAATCTGGCCGCTTCCCTGGCGGCGACGCGCAAGAAGGTGTTGCTGGTGGACATTGATCCGCAGGGGAACGCCACCAGCGGCGCCGGTGTGGACAAGTACGAGCCGGAATACACCATCCACGACGTGCTGATGGGCGAAGTGAACGTGGAAGACGCGGTGGTCGACACCCCCAAGGATTCCGGCTTCGACCTGATCGCCGCCAACGGTGACCTTACCGCCGCCGAAGTGCAGCTGCTGGACATGAAGATGCGGGAATTCCGCCTGCGCAACGCGCTGGCGCGGATTCGCGGCAACTACGATTACATCATCGTCGACTGCCCGCCGTCGCTGAACATGCTCACCGTCAACGCGCTCACCGCGGCGGACTCGGTGATCGTGCCGATTCAGTGCGAGTACTACGCGCTGGAGGGTCTCACCTCGCTGATGAACACCATCGAGAAGATCCGCACCGTGCTCAACCCCAAGCTGCATATCGGCGGCCTGCTGCGCACCATGTACGACCCGCGCAACAGCCTGTCCAACGACGTTTCCAATCAGCTGATCAGCCACTTCGGCGACAAGGTGTACCGCACCATTATTCCCCGCAACGTGCGCTTGGCGGAAGCGCCCAGCCACGGTGCGCCGGTGATTACCTACGACCCCAAGTCCCGGGGCGCGGTCAGCTACCTGGCGCTGGCGGGCGAAATCCTGCGGCGCGAACAGGCCATGCAAAATGCCAAGGCCTCTCCGCAAACCCCGCAATCCCAGGCATGAGGTAGAGGCTCCGACTATGGCGGCAAAGCGTAAACGCGGTCTCAGCAAGGGTCTCGACGCCCTGCTCAGCAGCAACGAGGCGTACCAGCGCCAGCCCGAGGAAGTCAGCGTCGAGGGTGACGGCGAAGCGTCGGAGCAACAGGCCCAGCGCCCGCCCCGCGACGGCGACCTGCGCCACCTGCCGGTGGAACTGATGCAGCGCGGCCGCTACCAGCCGCGCAAGGACATGTCCGCCGATGCGCTCGAGGAGCTGGCGGAGTCGATCCGCGCGCAGGGCGTGATGCAACCCATCGTGGTGCGCCCGCTGGGCGACAACCGCTACGAAATCATCGCCGGCGAGCGCCGCTGGCGGGCCGCGCAGATGGCGGAGCTGGACGCGATTCCGGCGGTGATCCGGGAGGTGCCGGACGAAGCCGCCATCGCCATGTCGCTGATCGAGAACATTCAGCGCGAAAACCTCAACCCCATGGAAGAGGCGCTGGCGCTGTCCCGGCTCAAGGAAGAATTCGGCCTCACCCATCAGCAGGTCGCCGACGCGGTGGGCAAGTCCCGCGCCATGGTCACCAACCTGCTGCGGCTGATGAGCCTGGAAGCGGACGTCAAAAAGCTGCTCGAACACGGCGACCTGGAAATGGGCCACGCCCGTGCCCTGTTGTCGCTGACCGGCGCCAAGCAGGTGGAGGCCGCGCGCACCGTGGTCGCCAAGGGGTTGTCGGTGCGCCAGACCGAAACCCTGGTGCGCGAATTCGAAAAGGAAAAGCCCGCCAAGCCGGCGCCGGCCAAGGAAGACCCCAATGTGCGGCACCTGATCAACGACCTGTCCGACCGCCTCGGTGCCCCGGTGCAGATTCAGCAGGGCAACGCCGGCAAGGGCAAGCTGGTGATCAGCTACAACAACCTGGATGAGCTGGACGGCATTCTGGCGCACATCAAATAGGCGGCGCCTCTTGGTCCATCTACATCAAATAACTTGACTGAAATCCGTTCGAGGCGTTAGCTTTCCACGCACGCTGATACAAATTGATCCGTTTTGTAGGGCGTCAACAGACTTTTTCTCCTTTCGCCCGGCACTTTCAAGGCAAACAATTGCCCGTGCCGGTTGATACCGCTATGCCTTCCTCATATACTTCCCGCGCCAAAGATCAGGGGGTACCCGCGACCTTCACCTGATAACACCCAGGCGTAGCCAGCGACGAAACCCGGGAGCAAGGTGGCCAATTTAGACGAATCAGCCCGCAGGACCTTGTTCTGGGGCTTGATGCGCGCCCAGACCACCAGCGTGGTCATCATCGCCGCGCTGGCCGCCGTGATCGCCGGAAGCACTATCGGTCTGGCGGCGCTCTGGGGCGGGACCATCAGCCTGATCGCCTATGCTTGGGGTGGCTTCCAAGTGTGGCTGCACCCGGGAAACCGTGCGGCCAAGCGCATGGCCGGCGCCGCGGTAAGAGCGGAGCTCGGCAAAATCGCCATCATGCTGGTGCTGTTCTGGCTGACGTTCGCCGAAGTACCGCAAATGCGCGAATCAATGACAGCAATGGTTTTGTTCCTCGCCTTCATGTCGGCGCAAATCGCCGGCTGGGTTCAGGTCGCGCGCCTGGATGCCCGCCTTGGAACGGAACATTACGGGCAAGAAGACTAGACTGTAGGTAACGATATGGCAGCGAGCTCCGCCAGCGAATATATCAAGCACCATCTAGGGAATCTCACCTATGGCCGTTTGCCCGAGGGCTACGAGCGTTTAGACCACCACGGGGATGTGGTTGAGACGCTGGAGACCAGCACCTGGACGTTCGCGCACAACGGTCAGGAAGCCGTCGACATGGGCTTCATGGCGTTCCATGTGGACTCCCTGGCGTGGGCCGGCGGTCTCGGCATCATCATGTGTCTGATGTTCTGGCTGGTGGCGCGCAAAGCCACCGCCGGCGTGCCCTCCGGTTTCATGAATTTCATGGAATCCATCATCGAATTCGTCGACAACCAGGTGCGTGACACCTTCCACGGCAAAAGCAAGCTGATTGCGCCGCTGTCTCTGGTGATCTTCTGTTGGGTGTTCCTGATGAACCTGATGGATCTGATCCCCGTCGACCTGTTCCCCAAGCTTTTCGAGTGGACCATGGTCACTTTCTTCGGCTGGGACGCGCACCAGGCCTACTTCAAGATCGTGCCCACCACCGACCCCAACATCACCCTGGCCATGTCCTTCTCGGTGATGCTGCTGATCATCGGCTTCACGGTCAAAGCCAAGGGCTTTGGCGGCTTTGTCGGTGAGCTGGCGTTCAAGCCTTTCGAGACGGATAACATCGTTCTCAAATTCCTTCTTCTGCCGGTCAACCTGGTCCTGGAAACCATCAGCCTGCTGTCCAAGCCGGTGTCTCTGGGTCTGCGGCTTTTCGGCAACATGTACGCCGGTGAATTCGTATTCATCCTGGTGGCGGCCATGATGGGGACCTGGCAGTTTATCGGCGCGTGGCCGTGGGCGGTTTTCCACATCCTGGTCATCACCCTCCAGGCGTTCATCTTCATGGTCCTGACCATCGTCTACCTGAGTATGGCGGTGGAAGAGCACTAAGTTTCATTTTCCAAACCAACTGAGCACTTACGGGAGTGTAACAATGGAAGGCATTCAATTTCTTGCTGCTGCAATCGTTGCTGGCCTGGCGGCCATCGGCGCCGGTCTCGGCTTCGGCATGATGGGCGGTCGTTTTCTGGAATCCGTCGCACGGCAGCCGGAACTGGCACCGATGCTGCAAACCCGCATGTTCATCATCGCGGGCCTGCTGGACGCCGTGCCGATTATCTGTATCGCTATCGCGTTCCTGCTGATTTTCCAGTAAATCGCGCTTTTCGAAATAAGCCCCGATTTTGGGAAATCTATGCAACGCGGATTGAGGTGTTGGCATGAATATTAATGCGACACTAATTGGCCAGGCCATCTGGTTCGCCCTGTTCGTGATCTTCTGCATGAAGTTCGTCTGGCCGCCTATTTCCAAGGCGCTGGAAGAACGGAAGCAGAAAATCGCAGAGGGCCTGAGCGCCGCGGATCGGGCTGAGCGCGATCTGGTGCTGGCGCAGGAAAAAGCCTCCTCGAACCTCAAGGAAGCCAAAGAAAAGGCGTCCGAGATCATCGAGCAGGCCAACAAACGGGCGAATCAGATCGTCGAGGAAGCCAAAGACCAGGCACGCACCGAAGGTGAGCGTCTGATCGAGAAGGCCCAGTCCGAGATCGATCAGGAGATCAACCGCGCCCGTGAAGAGCTGCGCAAAGAGGTGTCCGCTCTGGCATTGAGTGGCGCCGAGCAAGTGCTGGGCCGCGAAGTGAACCGCGACGCACACAAGCAGCTGCTGGACGACTTGGCGGCTCAACTCTGAGTGATACGGATGGCACCCCATGGCTGAATTGACCACCATCGCACGCCCATACGCCAAGGCCGCGTTCATGTTCGCCAAAGAACAGAACGCGCTGGCGGAATGGGAGCAGATGCTGGGCCTGGCGGCGGCAGTGGCGCAGGAAGCCACCATGCGTGCCTACCTGGACCAGCCGGAGCTGGACAGCGAGACACAGGCGAAAGCGATAGGCGACGTTTGTGGCGATGAGCTCAATGAGAGCGCTCGCAATTTTATCGCCCAGCTCGCGGACAACAAGCGTCTGGCCCTGTTGCCGACCATCGCAATGTTGTTCCACGAACTGGCGGCGGAAGATCAACGCACCATTGATGTGGAGTTGATCGCGCCGTTCGAACTGGAAGACGCCGAGACCGACAAACTGGTGACAGCGCTGAAGACGCGTCTGGGCCGGAATGTGCAGGTGTCCACCTCCGTTGACGAGTCACTCATTGGTGGCGTGCTGGTGAGAGCCGGCGATACCGTAATTGATGGCAGTGTGCGCGGCCGGCTTAACCGCCTGGCAGAGCAACTGAACTCTTGAGTTTGAGGGATTAGAGATGCAGCAACTCAACCCGTCCGAAATCAGCGAGATTATCAAGTCGCGCATCGCGAAACTTGATACCTCCACCGAGGCACGGAACGAAGGTACGGTGGTATCCGTATTTGACGGCATCGTGCGCATTCATGGTCTGGCCGACGTGATGTTCGGCGAAATGATCGAGTTTGAGGGCGGCATCTTCGGCATGGCCCTCAACCTGGAGCAGGACTCCGTGGGCGCCGTGGTGCTGGGTGATTACCTGGGTCTGGCGGAGGGCCAGAAGGTCCGCTGCACCGGCCGCATTCTGGAAGTGCCGGTGGGCCCGGAACTGCTCGGCCGCGTGGTCGACGCCCTGGGTAACCCGGTGGACGGCAAAGGTCCGGTGGACGCCGCCGAAACCGACGCCGTCGAGAAAGTGGCGCCCGGCGTGATCTGGCGTAAAGAGGTGAATGAGCCGGTACAGACCGGTTTCAAATCCATCGACGCCATGACCCCGATCGGCCGTGGCCAGCGTGAGCTGATCATCGGCGACCGCCAGATCGGTAAGACCGCCGTGGCGGTGGACACCATCATTAACCAGAAAGACTCTGGCATTAAGTGTGTCTACGTGGCCATCGGTCAGAAGCAGTCCACCATCGCCAACGTGGTGAGCAAGCTGGAAGAGCACGGCGCCATGGAAAACACCGTGATCGTGGCGGCCTCCGCTTCCGATCCGGCTTCCATGCAGTTCCTGGCCCCGTTCGCCGGCTGCGCCATGGGCGAGTACTTCCGTGACCGCGGCGAAGACGCCCTGATCGTTTATGACGATCTCACCAAGCAAGCCTGGGCCTACCGTCAGATTTCCCTGCTGCTGCGCCGCCCGCCGGGCCGTGAAGCCTACCCGGGTGACGTGTTCTACCTGCACTCCCGTCTGCTGGAACGCGCCGCCAAGGTAAACGAGGAATTCGTCGAGAAGTTCACCGACGGTAAAGTGAAAGGCAAGACCGGCTCCCTGACCGCACTGCCGATCATTGAGACCCAGGGCGGTGACGTGTCCGCGTTCGTACCCACCAACGTGATCTCCATTACCGATGGTCAGATCTTCCTGGAAACCAGCCTGTTCAACGCCGGCATCCGCCCGGCCATGAACGCCGGCATCTCGGTTTCCCGTGTGGGCGGTTCCGCGCAGACCAAGATCGTCAAGAAGCTCGGCGGTGGTATCCGTCTGGCACTGGCCCAGTACCGGGAACTGGCGGCGTTCGCTCAGTTCGCTTCCGACCTGGACGAGGCCACCCGTGAGCAGCTCGAGCACGGCCAGGCCGTCACCGAGCTGATGAAGCAGAAGCAATACAGCCCGATGTCCGTTGCCGAAATGGGCGTGGTGCTGTACGCGGCGAACAACGGCTACCTGAAAGGCATCGAGATCAGCAAGATCGGCGCCTTCGAAGCCGCGCTGCTGGATTATATGAACAGCGAACAGAAAGCGTTGATGGACAAGATCAACGAAAAGGGTGACTACAACGATGAGATCGAGGCCGGTATCAAAGACGCCATCGATCAATTCAAGTCCACCCAAACCTGGTAATTCGCTAAGAAAGGATTAGTCCTATGGCTAGCGGTAAAGAGATCAAAGGCAAGATCTCTAGTGTCCAGAGCACGAAGAAGATCACTCGTGCGATGGAGATGGTGGCAGCCAGCAAGATGCGCAAAGCGCAGGACCGTATGGCTGCCAGCAAGCCCTACGCGAGCCGTATGCGTCAGGTGGTTGCCCATCTTGCCAACGCTGATCTGGAGTACCGGCACATTTACCTGCAAGAGCGGGAAGTGAAGAACGTCGGTTACATCGTGGTGACCTCCGACCGGGGCCTGAGTGGCGGCTTGAACGCCAACCTGCTGAAGAAGGTCGTGAAAAGCACCCGTCAGTGGGAGCAGGAAGGCGCCAAGACGCAGTACTGCGTGGTAGGCAGCAAGGGCATCGCCTTCTTCAAGAGCGTCGGCGGCGACGTTCAGGCCACCGTTAACGGCCTGGGCGACACCCCGCACCTGAGCGATCTGATCGGCTCCATCAAGGTGATGCTCGACGCCTTTGAAAATGGTGAGATCGACCGTTTGTACCTGGTGTACAACGAGTTCGTGAACACCATGACGCAGTCACCCAAAAGCATTCAGTTGCTGCCGCTTGAAGCTTCGCAAGACGAAGAGTTTCAGCGTCATTGGGACTATATCTACGAGCCTGAGCCCAAGGAAATCCTGGATGAGCTGCTGGTCCGGTTCATTGAATCCCAGGTTTATCAAGGCGTGGTCGAGAACAATGCCTGTGAACAGGCAGCGCGCATGGTCGCCATGAAGGCGGCCAGTGACAACGCCGGCGAGATCATTAATGACCTCCAGCTGGTGTACAACAAGGCGCGCCAGGCGGCCATTACCCAGGAAATTTCTGAAATCGTTGGTGGTGCCGCCGCGGTCTAGTGTCTGTTTCAGACAGCACGCGGCGAAAACGCAAGTTAAGAGGATGCAAGCATGAGTAGCGGTCGTATTGTTCAGATCATCGGTGCTGTGATCGACGTCGAATTCCCGCGCGAAAACGTGCCAAAGGTGTATGACGCTCTCACCGTGGACGGTACCGAAACCACGCTGGAAGTTCAGCAGCAGTTGGGTGACGGCGTGGTGCGCACCATCGCGATGGGCTCCACTGAAGGTCTGAAGCGTGGCCTGGGTGTCACCGACACCGGCGAACCGATTCAGGTGCCGGTGGGCACCAAGACCCTGGGCCGGATCATGGACGTGCTCGGTCGCCCGATCGACGAAGCGGGTCCGATCGGTGAAGAAGAGCGCATGTCCATTCACCGTGAGGCACCCTCTTACGCGGATCAGGCAGCCACCAACGAACTGCTTGAAACCGGCATCAAGGTGATCGACCTGGTCTGCCCGTTCGCCAAGGGCGGTAAGGTTGGCCTGTTCGGCGGCGCCGGCGTGGGTAAAACCGTGAACATGATGGAGCTGATCCGGAACATCGCGATCGAGCACTCCGGTTTCTCCGTGTTCGCCGGTGTGGGTGAGCGTACCCGTGAGGGTAACGACTTCTACCACGAGATGAAGGACTCCAACGTTCTCGACAAGGTGTCGCTGGTCTACGGCCAGATGAACGAGCCGCCGGGCAACCGTCTGCGCGTGGCGCTGACCGGTCTGACCATGGCCGAGAAGTTCCGTGACGAAGGCCGCGACGTTCTGTTCTTCGTGGATAACATCTACCGTTACACCCTGGCGGGTACCGAAGTATCGGCACTGCTGGGCCGGATGCCCTCCGCGGTGGGTTACCAGCCGACCCTGGCGGAAGAGATGGGCGTTCTGCAGGAACGGATCACCTCCACCAAGACCGGTTCCATTACCTCCGTGCAGGCGGTATACGTGCCCGCGGATGACTTGACCGACCCGTCCCCGGCGACCACCTTCGCCCACCTGGACGCCACCGTGGTACTGAGCCGTGACATCGCCTCCAAGGGTATCTACCCGGCGATCGACCCGCTCGACTCCACCTCCCGCCAGCTGGATCCGCTGGTGATCGGCCAGGAGCACTACGAGGCGGCCCGTGGCGTGCAGACCGTTCTGCAGGGCTACAAGGAACTCAAGGACATCATCGCGATTCTGGGTATGGACGAGCTGTCCGAAGAGGATAAGCTGACCGTATCCCGCGCGCGTAAGATCGAACGCTTCCTGTCACAGCCGTTCTTCGTGGCGGAAGTATTCACCGGCGCACCGGGCAAATACGTCTCCCTGAAGGACACCATCCGTTCCTTCCAGGGTATCCTGAACGGTGATTATGACCACATCCCCGAGCAGGACTTCTACATGAAGGGCTCCATCGACGAGGTTGTAGAGGCCTACAACAAACGCGGTGACAAGTAACCGCCCGGGGAGGAACACAGATGGCGATGACCGTGCATTGCGATATCGTTAGTGCCGAAAAGCAGCTGTTCTCCGGACTGGTCGAGCTGGTAGTGGCCGCCGGTGTGGAAGGGGACCTGGGTGTCATGCCCGGTCACGCGCCCTTGCTCACCCGGCTCAAGCCCGGCCCGGTTCGCGTGAAGAAGCAGAACGGGGACGAAGAAGTGTTCTACGTCTCCGGCGGCTTCCTGGAAGTCCAGCCGAAACTGGTCACCGTGCTGGCGGACACCGCCGAGCGCGCCCAGGATATGGACGGCGCCCAGGCGGAAGAAGCCAAGCAGCGTGCCAAGGAAGCCCTGGAAGGCAAGAACGCCGACATGGACTACTCGCGCGCCGCCATCACCCTGGCCGAAGCGTCCGCGCGCTTGCGTACCATCGAGCAAATCAAGAAGATGGCCAAGCGGTAACGCCCGGCTTTCGGTACAAGCTGAATTAAAAAAGGGTGGCTCTGAGCTGCCCTTTTTTGTGATCGCCGTCCATGGCGATCACCCTTCGGGCCGTCGCTGGCGCGACGTCAAAAATCGCTCCCGGCGATTTTTTATATGGCGACGAACGATGTAACGATCATCACAGGACTCAAGGAAGCGGAGCATGAATCTGGCGGTAGTGATTCTCGCGGCGGGCAAGGGAACCCGCATGAAATCGGATCTCCCCAAGGTACTCCACCCGATTGCCGGGCGCCCCATGGTGCAGCACGTGGTGGACGCCGCCGGCGCCCTCGACCCGGACAACACCGTGCTGATTTACGGTCACGGCGGCGACGCCGTCCGCCAGGCGGTGACCGGTTCGCGGCTGCAATGGGCGGAGCAGGCCGAACAGCTCGGCACCGGCCACGCCGTGGCGCAGGCCCTGCCGCACCTGGAAGAAGACGTGGTGCTGGTGCTGTACGGCGACGTGCCTCTGATCCAGCCGCAGACCCTGCGTGACTTCGTCGCCCGCGTGGACGACCAGAGCCTGGCGCTGATGACCCTGACTCTGGATGACCCCTCCGGCTACGGCCGTGTGATTCGCGACGGCGAC
>NZ_CAXPXK010000069.1:0-13047 GCF_964221125.1 Alloalcanivorax sp. | reverse complement strand
ATGCCGGCCTGGCCCGGCGCCTGGCCGACACCCGCGCGTTCAGCGAGACCCTGTGCGAGCCGCTCACCGCCGAGGACATGGGCCTGCAGGCCTGTCCGGAAGTCAGCCCGCCGCGCTGGCACCTGGCTCACACCACCTGGTTTTTCGAGACCTTTATCCTCAAGCCTTTCGCGCCCGGCTACAAACCCTCCGACGAGCGCTTCGAATATTTATTCAACAGCTACTACAACGGCGTCGGCGAACAGTACCCGCGCCCCCAGCGGCACCTGCTGTCGCGGCCGGGCAACGAAGCGGTGCGCGCCTGGCGGGCCAGCGTGGACGAGGCCCTGCAGACCCTGCTCGCGGGGCCGGACGTGGACCATCAGGTGGCCGACCTGGTGGCGCTGGGCATCGAGCACGAGCAACAGCACCAGGAACTGCTGGTCACCGACCTCAAGTTCAGTTTCTCGCACAATCCGCTGGCGCCGGTGTATCTGCCCCGCCAGGACAGCGACGCCCGGGCAGCGCCGCTGCGCTGGCACGAATACCCGGGCGGCCTCACCGAAATCGGCGCCGACCCCGCCGACGGCTTCTGCTTCGACAACGAAACACCCCGCCACCGCCAGTGGCTGGAACCGTTCGCCCTGGCCAGCCGCCCGGCCACCTGCGGCGAATACCTGGCCTTTATCGAGGACGGCGGCTACCAACGCCCGGAGTTGTGGCTGTCCGACGGCTGGGCCTGGCTCAAGGAACAGGGCGCCCGCGCCCCGCTCTACTGGGATCTGGACGGCG
Source organism: Alloalcanivorax sp. (assembly GCF_964221125.1). Taxonomy (NCBI): domain Bacteria; kingdom Pseudomonadati; phylum Pseudomonadota; class Gammaproteobacteria; order Oceanospirillales; family Alcanivoracaceae; genus Alloalcanivorax; species Alloalcanivorax sp. The sequence goes on along the minus strand of NZ_CAXPXK010000069.1, from coordinate 12,276 downwards.
ACACGCCGGCCTGCTACACCCTGGCCGGCCGTCAGCCGGTGAACCCGCAAGAACCGGTCGCCCATCTGAATTACTACGAGGCCGATGCGTTCGCCCGCTGGAGCGGCAAGCGCCTGCCCACGGAAGCGGAGTGGGAACACGCCGCCGCACAACAGCCGGTGCCCGCCGGGCCGGACGGCGGCTTCGTCGACAACCGGCGCTTCCACCCCGGGGTCGCCGCGGCCGATAGCCAGGGCCCGGCGCGGATGTTCGGCGACGTCTGGGAATGGACCGCCAGCGCCTACCTGCCCTACCCCGGCTTCGCGGCCGCCGCCGGCGCCGTGGGCGAGTACAACGGCAAGTTCATGTGCAACCAGATGGTGCTGCGCGGCGGCTCCTGCGCCAGCGCGCCGGGCCATTTACGCGCCAGCTACCGCAACTTTTTCTACCCTCATCTGCGCTGGCAGTTCAGCGGCGTACGTCTGGCACACAGCATGGAGGCAGGCCGTGCCCCAACCCCAACAATTATTGCCTAACCTGACTTTCCTGGACCTGCGCCCGCCGGTGGCGGACGCGGCCCGGGAAGTGGCCGCGTCGCTGTCGGCGGCGCGCCCCACCCTGGACCCGAAGTACTTTTACGATGAGCGCGGCTCGTCGTTGTTCGACGCCATCACCCGCACGCCGGAGTATTACCCCACCCGCACCGAGGCGGCGCTGCTGCGCGAGCACGCCGCCGGCATGGCGGCGCAACTGGGCGACGACCTGGTGATCGCCGAGCCCGGCGCCGGTGGCTGCGAGAAGGTGCGCATTCTGCTCGACCAGTGGCGCCCCTACGGCTACATGCCCCTGGAGATTTCCCGGGAGTGCCTGCTCGACGCCAGCCGCGCGCTGGCCGGTGAATACCCCTCGGTGCGCTTCGACGCGGTGTGCGCGGACTACTCCCAGGCGCTGGATTTCCCGGCCGACCTGCCCGGCTACCCCACCGATGTGCCCCGGCTGGTGTTTTTCCCCGGCTCCACCATCGGCAACTTCGAGCCCGACGCCCGCGCCGATTTTCTGGCCGGCCTGCGCCGCCTGGCCGGCGACGACGGCTACCTGCTGATCGGCGCCGACCTGCAAAAAGACCCGGCCCGGCTGAACGCCGCCTACAACGACAGCGCCGGCCACACCGCCGCCTTCAACCTCAACGCCCTGGCGCATCTCAATGCGCGGCTGGAATGCGGCTTCGACGTCTCCGCCTTCGAGCACCGGGCGTTCTACAACGAAACGCTGGGGCGCATCGAAATGCACCTGGAGTGCAAAAAAGCGCAAACCATACGGATCAACGGCCACACCATCGAATTGGCGCCCGGCAGTCGCATTCACACCGAAAACTCCTATAAATTCACGGTGGAGACCTTCACCCGGGAGCTGAGCGACGCCGGCTTCGCGCCGCTGTCCAGCTGGGTGGACGACGAAGGCCTGTTCAGTATTCATCTGGCGAAGGCGGTCTGACGGCCGCTGACAGGGGGTCACGGCACCATGTAGCGGGGCCCGCCGTATCCTGTATCCTGTATTCTGTTTCGCGTTGGCCGCTGGCGAACGCCCTGGGGAAGGAAAACACCAATGCTGGAATTGATCAGCGCCGCCCGGCGCCGCAAACGCACGCCCACCTATTCGTTGTTCGATGTGGTGTCCATGGAATTCCGGGTGGGTTTGCTGGACATCGATCTCAACATGCACCTGAACAACGGCAAGTACACCAAGATCATGGACCGTTGCCGGCTGGAGCACGCGGTGGTCACCGGCTTGCTCAACCGCATGATCGAGGCCCGCGCCAGCGCCGTGGTGGCCAACAGCGAAATCGCCTATGTCCGCGAGCTGCGCCCCTACCAGCGTTTCATGGTGCACACCCGCATCCTCGGCTGGGACGACAAGTACACCTACTACGACCAGCGCTTCGATTCCCAGCGCAAGCTGCACACCCACGCCCTGCTGCGCCTGGCGCACATGTACGGCGGCAAGACCATCAGCCCCCAGGCGTTCCAGGAAATGACCGGCCTGAACAAGGTGTCCCCGCCGCTGCCCGCCTATGTGCAGGACTGGAAAACCCTGCTGCAAAGCAAGAAGCGGCTTACCGAAACCGACCCGGAGCCGGCACGGGATATTCCCTAGGGCCTGTTCAGCCCCTAGAGGGTTCACACAACCCGGAGCGCTTGCGTTACAATCCCGGCATGTCCAAACCCCGCATCGGTACCCCCTGCATCGGCGTTTGTTCCACCGTCTTCGGCGACACCGTCTGTCGCGGCTGCCGCCGCTTCAGCCACGAAGTGGTGGACTGGAACGCCTACTCCGACGAGCAGAAACGCATCGTCTGGGAGCGTCTCGACGAACTTCTGGGCCTGGTGGTGAGCAACTACTTCGAAGTGGTCGACGCCGACGCCCTGGCCAGCCAGCTCGACTACCAGAACCTGCGCTACCAGACCCAGCTTTCCCCCACCGGCTGGGTGCCGGAGCTGCTCAAGGCCGCCGGCCGCCAGCGCATCGACTACCGGGTGTTCGGCCTGGAGCCCCTGCCCGCCGCCGAAGGGATGGCGCCGCGTGAACTCTACGACCTGATCAGCAAGGAGTGCCACGCCCTCAATCAGGCCCACTACGACCGCTCCTTCGCGCGCCCGGTGGGCAGCACCGGCGAGCTGGTGATGCAGGCGGCCCGCGAAAAAGGGCTGTTCTAGGGCGCGCCCGGGCCGTCCATTGCCAGGCCCAGAGCCAACAGCAGCAGCGCCAGGCCGGCGACCCGTTCCACCGACGCCAGGTGTCTGGAAAGCCAGGCCACCCAGCGCGGGCGGGTGGCCAGCCGGGCCACCAGCAGATCCCAACTCACTACCACCAGCACCATCCAGACCCCGTAACCCAGCCGCGCCGGCCCCGGCGTACCGGCCGCCGCCAGCACCGTGAACAGGCTGGCGTAGAACAGCGCGTTTTTGGGATTGAGAATCGCGGTGACAAAGCCCGGCACGGCACCCCGGAGCAGGCCCGCCACCGGCGCGGCTGCCTCCATCCCATCCACCCTATGCGCACCAAGCGTGCGCGGCGCCCCGGCGCCACGGATCAGGCCGACCCCCATATAAAACAGATAGGCCACACCGGCCCAGCGCACCACCGCGAACAGCGCCCCCTGCGGATTCAGCACCGCAAACCCGCTCAGCGCCAGGGCCACAAAGCCGGCATGGGCCAGCGCCACCCCCAGGCACACGCCCACGGCACTGCGCGGCCCGGCTACCAGGGCATAGCGCACGATCAAAAAGAAATCCGGCCCGGGGCTCAACAGGGCCAGAAAGTGGGCGCCGGCCACCATCACGAACTCTTCCAAGACTGCGTCCTCCTGATTCGGGGAGGCCCAGCCTAGCGACGCCGGCGGCGGACGGATTGAAGAAAATTGCGAGGCCCGCTCAGAGGTTGCCGGCGCCGCGCTGATAGGCGCCGGGGGTGGCGGCGGTCCGCTCCTTGAACGCGCGCTGGAAATGGCTCTGGTCGGCGAAGCCCAGCGCGTGGGCGACATCCACCAGGCTGGCGCCTTCGCGCAACAGGGCGCGGGCCCGGTCCACGCGGCGGTCCAGCTTGTAGGCGTGGGGCGTCAGGCCGGTGTGGCGCTGGAAGCGTCGAATCAATTGATAGCGGCTGAGCCCCAGGGCCGCCGCCGCGGTCTCCAGGGAAACCGGCGCCTCCAGCAAAGCCCGGGCCCGCGCCAGATCCAGGTCGTGCGCGCCGGCCGGCGGCGGCCCCACCGCCTCGGAGAGATCGGTACCGCGCCACAGACCCGCGCGCAGAAAACCGACCAGCGCCGCTTCCTTTTCCGCCGGGGCACCGTCGGAGAACAGGATCCGGTTGACCGCGCAGAACGCCCGGTACGCCGTCGCATCACGGCGCACCTGGGGCCGCGCCGGCAAGGGCACGTCGCCGAGCACCCGGCGCAACCAGGCCCGATCCAGATACAACATCTGGTAGCTCCAGGCGGCGCCGGCGTCCGGGTTACAGGCATGCACCTGTTCCGACGGAATGCTCACCAGCGAGCCCGGCCGCAGCTCGATGCTACCGCCGGGGCCGGTGAAACGGCTGCGGCCACGGTCGACCACACCGATGGACCAGGTACGATGGCTGTGCGCCCGGTAGCAGGCGCGGCTGTCGCAGGCCGCGCGGCTTTCCACGAAGGGCAGATTCGGGTCGCGCCAGAAGCCCGCGTTCGCCATGGTCACTCGCGGCAGGCGCTACAGCGGCCGTGCATTTCCAGCGGCTGGGCGCCGACACGGAAGCCTTCGTTCTTCAGGCTGCGCTGCAACTGCCGCCGCAGCGGGCTGTCCATGGGCGCTTCCCGCACCGCGCCGCACCGGTCGCACACCAGAAACAGGGTGCCGGCCTCATGGCCGTGGTCGCAGGCGAGGTGGCCGCAGGCCATGTAACGGTTGGTGGACGCCAGCCGGTGGGCCAGCCCCGCCGCCACCAGGAAATCCAGCGCCCGGTAAATGGTGGGCGGCTTGGCGCCGGGCTGATGACGGCGCTGCAGCGCGTCCAGCAAATCGTAGGCACTGGCCGGGTCGTCCTGCTCCAGCAACAGCGCCATCACCTGACGGCGCTGGGGGGTCAGTTTCAGGCCCTGTTCCAGACAACGGCGTTCAGCGATTTCCAGTTTGGCTTGCGAACCTGGCGCCATGGGGTCTCCCTGCTGCCGCGGCCGACTCTGGCCGCGGCTCCATTATCCCGGTATCAGGACGCTTCCTCCAGGCCCCAGTCCGGGAACGGGTCCGGCAGGGTGCGCCAGTATTCCAGCCCGGCGCGGGTCTCGTCCTCGCTGAGCAGGCAGGCGTCCAGCGCCCGCCGGGTGTGCGCCGGGTCCATGCCCTGGCCGATGAACACCAGCTCCTGGCGCATGTCGCCGAACGGCTCGTGCCATTTTTCGCGAATGAAGGCGCGGGTCTCCGCATCGTCCGGCCAGTTGTGCTCGGGCACCGCCTTCCAGAAAAAGCCGGCCACGCCATGGTGGGCGATGCCGCCCGCCTGGCTCCAGGTGCCCGCCAGACGGGGCCGGGTGGCCAGCCAGAAATAGCCCTTGGAGCGCAGCAGCTTGCCGTTGTCCCAGTCGCGGTTCAGAAAGGCGTGGAAGCGGGCCGGGTGAAACGGCCGGCGTGCGCTGTAAGTGAAGCTGCTGATGCCGTACTCCTCGGTTTCCGGCACATGCTCACCGCGCATTTCCTTGAGCCAGCCCGGCGCCAGGCTGGCGCGCTCGAAATCAAAGCGCCGGGTATTGAGCACCTGGTCCAGCGGCACCCGGCCCTGGCTAATGGGCACGATCACCGCGTCCGGATTCAGCGCGTGCAGCATGCCGATCACATCCTGGCGCTGGATGTCGTCGAGCAGATCCATCTTGCTGACCAGCAGCACGTCGCAGAACTCAACCTGGTCCACCAGCAGGTCCGCCACGTTGCGCTCGTCATCCTCGCCGAGGTGCTCGCCCTTCTCGCGCAGGTCCGCCGCTTCGCGCAGATCGCGGGGAAAGTTGACCCCGTCCACCACGGTCACCAGGGTATCGAGGCGCGCCACCGACGACAGGCTCTCGCCGCTTTCGTCCTCGAAGGTGAAGGTCTCCGCCACCGGCAACGGCTCGGAAATGCCGGTGGACTCGATCACCAGATAATCGAAACGCCCTTCTCCGGCGAGCCGCTTCACCTCTTCCAGCAGATCCTCGCGCAGCGTGCAGCAAATGCAGCCGTTGCTCATCTCCACCAGCTTTTCCTCGGCGCGGTTCAGGCTCACCTGCTGGTTGACCAGGCTGGCGTCGATGTTGATCTCGCTCATGTCGTTGACGATCACCGCCACCCGGCGGCCGTCGCGATTATTGAGTATGTGGTTGAGCACCGTGGTCTTGCCGGCGCCCAGAAACCCGGACAGCACCGTGACCGGCAGACGCTTGTCCACTGCGGTGTCCTGCATGATGGTTCTCCCTGATGGCAACTCGTGAATGGCTCATGCGTGAATTCGTAATGTTATATTATAACATAACGGATATGGCAAGCCGCATTAGCGGGATGCACCGTCCGCGCCGGCAAGGCACTATGGGTGTTTGTTTGCGATCAGCGAGACGACGTTCGATGAGCTTTCAAGGTATGACCATCGTGCTCACCGGTGCCTCCAGCGGCATCGGCGAGGAAGCGGCCAAACAGCTGGCCGCGCGCGGCGCCCGGCTGTGCCTGGTGGCGCGCCGGGAACAGGAACTGGAACGGGTCCAGGACGACATCCACCGCAAAGGCGGCCGGGCCTGGATCTACCCCACCGACCTGACCAACGCGGACAGCATCACCACCAGCCTGGACGCCATCCTGCATGAACACCCGCGGGTGGACGCCCTGGTCAACAACGCCGCCCACTCCATCCGCCGCCCCATCCTCGAGGCGCTGGACCGCATCCACGATTACGAGCGCACCATGCAGCTCAACTACATCGGCGCGGTGCGCATGACCATGGGGCTGATACCGCGCTTCCTGGAGCAAGGCCGCGGCCAGGTGGTGAACGCCTCCACCCTGTCCGCCCAGGTGCCGATCCCGCTGTTCTCCGCCTACCTGGCCAGCAAGGCGGCACTGGACTCCTACTCCCGCTCGCTCAACGCGGAGCTCGGCCACAAGGGCATCCAGGCCACCATGGTCTACTTCCCCATGGTGCGCACGCCGATGTCCAACCGCACGGAAATCTACAAGCACATGCGCATGATGAGCGTGGAAGACGCCGCCGGCTGGATCATCAAGGCCCTGCGCGACCGCCCCGCCCGCGTCGGCAAACCCCTGGGCACCCTCGGCAGCCTGGTGCTCGCCGCCGCGCCCGGCCCGGCGGTGAGACTCACCCAGCCGTTCTTCCGCCGCATGGACAAGAACCTGAAGGCCAAACTCAAGAAGAAATAGCAGGGCCTTGTGGGAGCGGCCCCCTGTGGGAGCGGGCCCAGCCCGCGAAAGGGTGGCGCAGCCACCCGGCAGGATCCCAGAGACCCATCAATTACCGATAAAGCCGCCGATCCCGCCCAACGCGATCCATCGCCTCATCGGTTTCCCGCCGCATCCGCAGCAACTTACGCCCCTGCGCCAGCGCCCGTTCGCGGGCCTGGCCGGTCATCTCATAGGCGTGCTTATAACTGCCGGGCGGACGATGGCACTCGAGCTGCGCCTTGGCACGCTCGTAGTCGTCGCAGATTGAGGCATACTTGGCGATGCGCGCGTCCAGCGCGCTGTCGGCGGATGCCACGGCGGACACCGTGGCGCCGAAAAAAACGGCCAAAGCCGTGAGGACGAACGCCTTCCTGGCTCGTGTTGGCATGTCTCCCTCCTTGGAAACCGGGCGTGAGCCGCCCTTCATATTGTCGGATGGTGCGCCAGGAGGGACTTGAACCCCCACACCTTGCGGCATCAGGACCTAAACCTGACGTGTCTACCAATTCCACCACTGGCGCAGGCCGCGAAGTATAGCAGCGACCGGTCGGGTTAGCGAAGCGTAACCCGACCCTCGGCGTTACTGTTCCAGCCGGTCCAGCCGGTTGTTGACCTGGATGCGGTACTGGTCGAACGCCTTGATGGCGGCGTCGATGTCGTCCAGCCGTTGCTTGAGCTGATCGGCGCCGCCGGCGCTGTTGCGCAGTTCGGCGATGGCGTCCTTCTGGCTCTGGTTCTGCTGCTCGAGCTGCTTGACGGTATCCACCACCACATCCACCTGGGTTTCCAGCTGGTTGATCTGGGTGCGCCACTGCGAGCTGCTTTCGTTGACCGCTTTAACGGCGCTGTCGATCTGCGTTTTCAGCTCACCGATCTGGCTCTGGGTGTCCTTGATGCTCTGGTCGTAGCCGCTGACGGTTTTCTTCAGGCCGGCCAGGGCGCTGTCGTTGCTCTTGAGGCTGTCGCGCAGGCTCTGCACGGTTTTCTGGTTTTCCTGGATCCACTCTTTGTTGCGCTTGTTGCTGACGTCCCAGAGTTTGCGGATCTCATCTTCGTTTTTGTCGATGGCCTTGTTCTGGTTGTCCAGGGTCTCGCGCAGTTTGCCGGCGGACTGGTCCAGGGACTCGTCGGTGGCCGACAGGCGTGCCTGCAGGTTCTCGAGCTGCTCGGAGGACATGCCCATGCGGGTTTCCATCTGGCCCTGCAGCGCGGTGATCTCGCGATAGAAGTAAGCACACGCTACCGCCAGTGCCACCGCCAACAGCAAGGTGAGAAAAATCCAGCCGCCGTTGCCGCCGCCGCTGCGCGGGGGCGCCTGGCGCGGTGGAGGGGTGCGGCCGCCGCCCTTGCCCCGGTCGCCGCCGTTGCCGCCCTGGGGCGGCGGGGCGCTGGCTTTCCGCCGGCGCGGCTCGTCCACGGGTACGTCGTCGATATCACCCAGTTTGACGTCTCGCTCTCGAGTCATGGGGAAACCCTGTCCTGTCCGATGTGGGAAAACACCTATCTTACCCGCCCGCCGTCATCGGCGCACAGCGGTGTGGCTTGGTGTGCGGGGAAACAGAGAAAGTTCCGGGAGGAAGGCGGTTTGCGGGGGGTAGAAAAAGGCGTGTGGGAGCGAAATTTGTGGGAGCGGGCGGCGCCCGCTCCTACAAAAAGCTCGCTTACGCGAAGTTTTTCGCGGCGAAGTCCCAGTTGATCAGGTTCCAGATGGATTCCAGATACTTGGGACGGGCATTGCGGTAGTCGATGTAGTAGGCGTGCTCCCACACGTCCACGGTGAACAGCGGCGTCTGGCCGTTGCCGTGGGCGATCGGGGTGTCGGCGTCGTCGGTGTTGACGATGTCCACGCCGCCGTCGGAGGTTTTCACCAGCCAGGTCCAACCGGAGGCGAAGTTGCCGGCCGCCTTGGCGTTGAACTCTTCCTTGAACTTATCGAAAGAGCCGAACTTCTTGGTGATCGCTTCACCCAGTGCACCGGACGGCTCGCCGCCGCCGTTGGGGCTCAGGCTGTTCCAGTAGAAGGTGTGGTTCCAGACCTGCGCGGCCTGGTTGAACAGACCACCCTTGGCGCTCTGGATGATCTCTTCCAGGGATTTGCCTTCGTCGTCGGTCCCTTTGATCAGATCGTTAAGCTTGGTGACATACGCGTTGTGGTGCTTACCGTGATGATACTCGAGCGTCTCTTTGGAGATGTGCGGTTCAAGAGCGTCTTTCTCGAAAGGAAGCGGCGGAAGTTCAAAAGCCATAGTCAATTCCCCTGACTGTTGTCGAATTGCTATTCGGACGAAAAAATTACCGAAGCATCATAACAAGCCGCCTGTCGACGAACCACCGCGTAAAAGGCGGTGAGCGCTCGCACGGCGCTTGTTGAGAATGATTACTTTTTCGGAAAAGTCCGAGCCCGTTGCCCTCTCTCACTTGGGGACGAGTACGGTGATCTCAAGTACAATACGCCCGTTTTTTACAACTGTAGGAGCGGGCCTTGCCCGCGAAAGGGAGCGAAGCTCCCGGCAGGATTCCAGAGACCTCTGAAAGCGGAGCAAAAGCATGTCCGAGAACAACATCGTTATCCTCAACGGTGCGCGCACCGCCATGGGCAGTTTCCAGGGTTCGCTGGCGCCGATGAGCGCGCCGCAACTGGGCGGCGCCTGTATCCGCGAAGCGGTGGCCCGCGCCGGCCTGCAGGCGGCCGATGTGGAAGACGTGGTGATGGGCTGCGTGCTGCCCGCCGGCCTCAAGCAGGGCCCGGCCCGCCAGGCCATGCGTCTGGCCGGCCTGCCGGACAGCACCGGCGCCACCACCATCAACAAGCTGTGCGGCTCGGGCATGCGCGCCACCATGTTCTGCCACGACATGCTCAAAGCCGGCAGCCACGACATCGTGGTCAGCGGCGGCATGGAATCCATGAGCAACGCGCCCTACATTCTCGATAAGGCGCGCGGCGGCTACCGCATGGGCCACGGCCAGGTGGCGGATCACATGTTCCTGGACGGCCTGGAAGACGCGGAAACCGGCCGCCTGATGGGCGCCTTCGCCCAGGACGTGGCGGACCAGCGCGGCATCAGCCGCGAGCAGATGGATAACTTCGCCATCGAATCCCTCAAGCGCGCCCAGGCCGCCATCGACAACGGCTGGTTCGCCGACGAGATCGTGCCGGTGACGGTGAAAACCCGCAAAGGCGAGACCGTGGTGGACACCGACGAGCAGCCCGGCAACGCCAATATCGACAAGATCCCCGGCCTCAAGCCGGCGTTCAAGAAGGACGGCACGGTCACCGCCGCCAACGCCAGCTCGATCTCCGACGGCGCCTCGGCGCTGGTGCTGGCCCGCGAAAGCGTGGCGCAGCAGCGCGGCCTGCAGCCGCTGGCGCGGATTCTCGGCCATGCCACCAACAGCCGCCACCCCAGCGAGTTCACCGTGGCCCCGATCGGCGCCACCGAGAAGCTGCTCAAGAAAGTGGGCTGGAGCGTGGACGACGTGGATCTGTTCGAGATCAACGAAGCCTTCGCCATGGTGGCGATGATGCCGATGCTGGACCTGGGCATCCCCCACGAGAAGCTCAACATCCATGGCGGCGCCTGCGCCCTGGGGCACCCGATCGGTTCCACCGGCTCGCGCATCATCCTGACGCTGATCCACGCGCTCAAGCGCACCGGCGGCAAGCGCGGCGTGGCCAGCCTGTGCATCGGCGGCGGCGAAGCCACCGCCGTGGCGGTGGAGTTGCTCTAATCCACTCTGTGGCAACGAGCTTTGTGGGAGCTTGCCTGCAAGCGAAAGGCCGGCAAAGCCGGCCGGCAGGATACCAGAGACGCTGTTTGTGCCGCCGTTAGAAGCCCTCTAAGAAAGGGCTCTGGTATCCTGCCGGGAGCTACGCTCCCTTTCGCGGGCGGGGCCCGCTCCCACAAGGCCCGCTCCCAAAAGGTATTGGCGCCGGTAATATCCGGTTGCAACATCAACCCCGCTGACCGATACGCAAAGCGGGCCTAGGCGCCTAGAATTGACCGCTCAGTCACGTTCTGGGGAGTCCTATGCCCGCCCTGCCCGTCATCACCGCCGTCGGCGGCATTAATGCCGCCGGCCGCACCTCCATGCACCACGGCTTCCACCGCCTGGTGTTCGATGCTCTGGATGACGCCGGCCGACGGCGAACCCTGGATGCCCTGGGTGCCCTTAACGGGGTGCACAGCGAAACCGCGCTGCTCAACGGCACCCTGATCCGCGGCCTGCCGGAGAGCCAGCGCCTGAACATGGCGGTGAACGGCCACAGCGACGGCCCGCTGACGCTGGAAATGCGCAACATGGACCTGCCCGACCCGCTACCCGCCGGCTGGCGGGTGGAGCCGATCAACCGCCAGCGCAGCCGCGTCACCCTGCCCGCCGGCGCCGACCTGCGCGTGCCCACCGACGTGACCCGCCGGGTGAGCGCCGCCGGCCAGCTGCCGGACGGCTTCGACCCGGGCGCCCTGTACGCTTCGCGCAACCACCCGCGCGCCCTGCAGATGGCGGTCTACGGCGTCAGCGACGCCTTCGGCATGCTCGGTATTCCCTGGGACAGCCTGCGCGGGCGGCTGGCCCCGGATGAGGTGGCGGTGTACGCCTCCAACGCCATGGCCCAGCTCGACGACAACGGCCTGGGCGGCATGATGCGCGCCCCGGCCCTGGGCCACCGCACCACCTCCAAGCAGTGCCCGCTGGGCCTGGGCGAGATGACCGCCGACTTCATCAACGCCTATGTGCTGCGCAGCGCCGGCTCCACCGGCGGCATGCTGGGCGCCTGCGCCACCTTCCTCTACAACCTGGAACGCGGCGTGCACGCCATCCGCCAGGGCCGCGCCCGGCTGGTGGTGGTGGGCACCAGCGAGGCGCCGCTGGTGCCGGAAGTGATGGAAGGCTACCGCGCCATGGGCGCGCTCGCCGAGGACGAGGCCCTGGCCGCCCTGGACGGCGCCGCCAGCGCCGACCTGCGCCGCGCCTGCCGGCCGTTCGGCGACAACTGCGGCTTCACCATGGCGGAGTCCGCCCAGTTCGCGGTGCTGATGGACGACGCCCTGGCCCTGGAACTGGGCGCGGACATCCTCGGCGCGGTGCCGGACGTGTTCGTGCACGCCGACGGCGCCAAGAAGTCGATCTCCTCCCCCGGTATCGGCAACTACCTGACCCTGGCGCGCAGCGCCAACCTGGTGCGCCAGCTGCTGGGCGAGGACGCCCTGCGCGCGCGCAGCTATGTGCACGCCCACGGCACCGGCACGCCGCAGAACCGGGTCACCGAATCCCATGTGTTGAATCAAGTGGCCGAGGCCTTCGGCATCCGCGACTGGCCGGTGGCGGCGATCAAGGCCTATGTGGG